>CAUQPD010000006.1:0-44465 GCA_963519935.1 uncultured Streptococcus sp. | reverse complement strand
CTATTTGGCTAAATGTGCCTAGCAAATATACCGCAATTGCCTTATTTCTTTTCATAGAGAATCCTTTCAAAGTTATTTTACGTAAAATAAATTATGTAAACAAAACTTACAACAACAAATCTTTGACTTTTCCAATTTCACTTTTTGGAATCACTATGTGAATCATATCCCCCAGATACATTCTAGTTGAGCCGTGAACTGTTTGGCTTTTGCCATTATGGACTTGGGTGGTGATGAGTACGTTATGTGGCAAGTTGAGCTCGTGAACCTGTTTTCCTGCTATTTTATCAGATACAGGGATTTCAATTAGGGTAACTTCACCTTCGTCTGTTGCTTCTTCTGGTAGCATTTTTTCAAGCATGGCCTCATAGACTGGAGCACCCTTGAGCAAATCCATGACGATGTAGGCAACTAAGGTCACTAAGCCAATTGGCATGAGGTTGCGAATATCCCCGACCATCTCGGTTACGAGTATCATAGCAGTTAATGGAGCCTTGGAAATTGCTCCAAAGTAGCCACTCATCCCTAAAATGACAAATATAGGGAATTGTTCCTGACTGACAAGCCCAAAATTCACACAAATGACACCGACTAGGGCACCTAGTAAGGAACCAAGCGCCAAAATGGGTAGGAAAATTCCTCCTGGGAGGCCACTACCATAACTAATCATACTCCAAACAAAGCGGATCAAAAAGTAAGCTAATAAAACCTGGAAACTAAAATCTTGCTCAGTCAAAGAAAGAACGACCTGGTTTCCACCACCAAGGATTTGTGGCAAGAAAATTCCGACTGGTATGATGAGGATAAAGGCTAGGATTGGATAATAAGCTCTATCCAAATGAATTTTTTGAGCAAGCCAATCATAAATTCGACTAACATTGAGTACAGCTTTCTCATAGAGAAAACCAGAAAGCCCGAGAAAAACTCCCATAACCAGGTAAATCCAATACTGGTCTAGGGTCATGAGAGGAATATTGTCTGGCATATCCAGTACGGGTGTTAGGCCAAATATGAGTAGTGAGACAAAGTTTGCTACGAGACTAGCTGCTAGTGTTGAGACCCAGAAAAAGCGTGAAAAATGATGATAGACTTCTTCTACAACAAAGAGGAGACCTGCTATCGGTGCATTAAAGGCAGCGGCTAAGCCTGCAGCAGCTCCACTGGCAATCAGGGAACGTTCCTCTACTGGGCTAGATTTGAGCCACTTGGCAATGCCTTTACCACCAACTGCTCCAAGTTGAATGCTTGGCCCTTCTCGACCTAGCATAAGGCCACTGGCAATAGCAAGAATCCCTAGAATATATTTTTTCCAGAGGACACTCCACCAGTTGAGGCTCATCAGTCCCTTCAGCTCGGCTTCGACTTGAGGAATTCCTGAACCCTTGATATCTTTTTCTGACCGAGTTAGTTTCGCACTAAGCCAGCAAACTATTAAATAAAATAGACCAATGATAAAAAGATTGCGCACTAGGTGCGCTTGATCTTGATAAAGTCCTTGTATCAGGTGGAATCCCTTTTCGATTAAGAAACGAAAGGATCCGACGATTAGCCCGACGACGAGACCAACAATGATTCCTCGTCCAACTTGGGATAATATGGTGCTTGAGGCAAAGGCAAATTCTTTCTTGGAACTGAGTGTTTCTGACCGTTCCTCCATAATCATTTCCTCTTACTTGTCTTTCTTAGTTGAAACCAGTGTTTTGACTGGTTCAAAACTGGTTCGGTGAATTGGGGTGACACCTAGTTTTTCCAGTCCTTCTAGATGTTTAGCTGTTCCATATCCAGCATTAGCAGCGAAATCATATCCAGGATACTGGTTGTCATAATCCTTCATTAGATTATCCCGTGTCACTTTGGCAACTATGGATGCGGCTGCGATAGAGAGCGAGTTCGCATCTCCCTTGATGATTGCTGTTTGGGAAATCGGTAAATCAAGCTGCATGGCATCAATCAAGAGGTGCTCAGGTTGGGGTCTGAGCTGAGAGATTGCTTCTATCATAGCAAGCTTGGTTGCTTCATAGATATTGACTTGGTCAATGACCTGATTATCCATGATTCCAACGCCGATTGCCAGAGCTTGGTCTTGGACGGCTTGAAAAATTTCCAAATGTTTCTTTTTAGGGATTTTCTTACTATCGTTGAGGCCTCTAATTTTACAATTTTTAGGCAAGATTACCGCTGCAGCGACCACAGGACCAGCCAAAGGACCACGGCCGACCTCGTCAACGCCTGCTATTAAGGTCACGCCTTGCTTATACAGCTCTTTTTCATAGGAAAGCATGGATTCCAAACGAAGGTCTTCATCTAGTTCAGCCTGAATGGCTTTTTTCCGCTTGCTGATTTCCTTTTGAACTCCAGTTCGGCTATCTTTTTCCAGTTCAAGAAAAAGGGGATTGTCTAAGTCTTTGACCGTAGCAAGAAGTTCTTTGATTTCTTTAATCGTCGTCATCGATGTCGTCCAATGTATCTAAGGTATAGGTACCGAGTTTTCCATCACGAACTTCCTTCACGAAGAGACTGTAAAAACGGTCGTAGTCGTCTCGGAAACCGAGGGCACGTGTCATATCCATGATGATAACAGGAGCATCTTCTTCAATTTTCATTTGTTTGAAGCGTTCAGCTAGCTTATCTGGATAATGTTTTTTAAAATAATTGAGACCAAAAATGGTGACTTCATCCATGGGAAGCAACTGGTCTTTAATAGCCCCAGTTAGAGCTAGTTTCAGTGCGACAGCATCATCTTCAAACTTAGGCCAAAGAATCCCTGGTGTGTCTAGGATTTCAAGGTCTTTATTGGTTTTGAGCCATTGTTGCCCCTTGGTAACACCTGGTTTATTGCCGACCACCGCAATCTTTTTCCCAGCCAAACGGTTCATCAGGGTTGATTTGCCAGCATTTGGAATTCCGATAATCATGGTACGCAAGGTTTCGATCTTGATACCGCGTTCTTTCTGGCGTGCAATCTTATCAGCCATGAGCTTTTTAGCAGCATCAGTAACAATTTTTACAGTTACTTGCTCTTTGGAGTTGATAGCCAGAGTTTGGATTCCCTGTGATTCAAAATACTGACGCCATTCTTTGGTTATTGCTGGATCAGCCAGATCTGCCTTATTTAAAATCAAGAGTTTTGGTTTATCACCCACAATCTTGGTTAACATAGGATTTTGACTAGATAAAGGTAGCCGAGCATCCACCAATATCGTCACAAAATCAATAAATTTTAAATTCTCCTGAACTTGTCGCCGAGCCTTAGACATGTGGCCCGGAAACCATTGAATAGTAGCCATAATAATTCCCCTTCCGACTAAAAAAAACGTAGTAAAAACGTTTTCTTTCTTACTACCTATTCTATCATAAATGAGGAACTTTTGCACAGGCTTTGACCACAATAAATGATAAATAGTATTGGTTCGAAACATCCTTGATGCCAGTAAGGATTTACTTGACTTTTTTTGTTTTCAGGTATATACTTAGTGTATACTAATTCGTGGAGGTAGAGCAATGAATACAGTAAAGACTCGAAAGGTGGGAAACTCTCTCACTGTGACCATTCCTAAAAATTTGGGTATGTCAGAAGGTCAAGAAATGGTTGTCTACAAAGGGATTGACGGAGTCATTGTCTTAGCTCCAAAACTGAAAGATCCTTTTGATGGAATTACTGATTTGAGAATGACAAACGATTTTGAAGGGGTAGGGTCACTTGGTAGCGAAATCTGACTATATTCCTGAAAAGCAGGATATCATTTGGCTGGACTTTGATCCATCAGTCGGTCGAGAAATCCAGAAACGGCGACCTGCCTTGGTCGTTTCTAGGAGAGAATATGCCTTGCAAACTGGTTTTGTGGCTGTCTGTCCTATCACTCACGGCCAACAACGGTTGGCAGAAAAAGGCTTGCTCGTCCCTGTCTCGTCGGACAAGGTAGATGGCGCTGTCAATCCATTTCAACTTTATACCTTTGATTTTCGGATGCGTAATGCTCAAAAAATAACAAGAATGGACACTCAGTGTTTTCAGAAAGTCGTCCAACTGTACCAGTACATCTTTGGAGATACATAAATCCTACCTTGCATAGACAAGGTAGGATTTTTTCTATATGAGCAATCTAGCTAGAAACGGGTGAAGGCAATTTGTCAAAATCCCTCTAATCCAGCTTTCCTGTGCTGATGATAGATGTTCTGCCTGAAGGCATTCTTTTAGAAAATCGCGGACTTGTTCTGGTGCAATCTCAAACTCAAAGGCTTTCATCTTGTAGAAAAAGTCGATGAGAGGTTCAGATAAGTAATCACCTGAAAAGGGTACTTCACCACTTTTTCGATACTCTAGTAAGAGTCGAGAAAATCTAGCTTTTTCATCAGGCAAACCACTAAAATAAGATTGAGAAGCCAAGTCTGCTTCTGCTTTCGTTCAATCGGATCTTGATTTGCAATACGCTGATTCTTTTCCAGCTCCTTTTGATTTTGTTTAGCCTTGATAGCCCGTTCGTCTCTATTTTTACCAAAGAGGATTTTCTCCCATTTTCGTTCTTCTTTGGTCAAGGTTTCTGTAAAGCCAAAGTAATCTTGATAAGCTCGTTCTGCAGGCCCCATGGCAAGAATGAGATTGTCAGCGTATTGCTTGGCGATTTTATCTCTTTTCTTACGTTCTTTCTCTGCTTGAATCCGTAAATGCTGTTCGTAATCGATTTTCTCCTTGCCTAGTTTGACAAGGTAGAGTTGGTCATCGGTCTTACCAAGTAAAAAAGGTTTGATACACTTTTCCAGCACTTCTTCCATACGAGCCTTCTTATTTGGCTCTGACTTGGTCCAACTTCCTCCTTGAAAGACTTCTAGAAAGAGCTGATAATCTTTCTCAGGCGTGAATTGATTGCCACGATTGGCTTTGAAAACACCTTTTTCCCAAAACCAATTCAGAAGTCGTTCGTCAAAGTCGCTTTTATTAACCTTGATTTTTTCCTTTTTCTGAGCCTTTTTGGTTAGGTTTTCAACTTTTCTGAGTAGTCTTTCTTCCTCTTCTAGTTGCTGGTCTAAAGTCAGTCGATGAAAATGACGAACACAGTCGCTTCCTATAGGAAAGAGACATTGGCCTGTGACACCATTAAAGAGTTCGTAGGCGTATTTTATGGCATTCCCGCAAACACAATTACTACGGCCAATGCCATTAAAAATCAAGGAAACTTCATTCCATTCCTTGGTAGCTTGATCCCAAGTATCGGCTTTTGAAGCCTGTAAAACCGCATCGTGCAGGGATTTTCTAACTGGAAGTGTCATGAGGTCTCCTTTCTAGGTTATACTTTTACAACTTGAACCTCGTCTTTACCAAGTAAGATCAAGTATTTTTCAATATTTTCAATCGAATAGGCTCTAGATAAAGCCTCTCCATATAGGGCTAACTGACCACGATAGCGGTCTATGAGTTGACTTGGTTCATCGTAACGGTCTGTCTTATAGTCGAAAAGAACGATACGATCCTTATAAAGAAGATAGCCATCCAAGATTCCACGAACAACGAAGTCTTCCTGACTCTTTTGGTCGCGTTTGAGCATGGAGAAAGGTTGCTCGCGAAAAAGATGGCTGGTATTAGCAAGAATCTCCTGACCAAGTGGTGTTTCAAAGAAAGCTAGGATTTTAGAAAGATTGATCTTTTTTCTAACAGCTGGGCTAGTCTGAACTTGTTGCAGAGTTTCTGCCAGGCTAGCAAGTGTTGGTTGCTGACTAAGGTCCATTCTCTGCATCAGTTCGTGGGTTGCACTACCAATCTCAGCTCCAGTTACCTTTTCTTTAGTTGAAAAATCTGGTAAATCAAAGCTGATTTGCTTTTCCGGTGATTGAGTTTGGTTAGTAATTTCTACCCCTTCCATATCCATAACGGGTTCGTAGAATTTCTTGATTTGGCTTGGGGTTTGAACACTTGGTAGTTCAATGGCTGCGCGGTGAAGAGTATTATAAACTTCCACCTCTTTCAGCATTTCAAGGGCTTCTTTAATCGTTTCAGACTGGCGATTGTCTGCTTGAGAACTATCTTGTAGAGGACTCTTGTTTTCCAATTCCCCGATAGCTTCTCTAGTCAACTGGTCTTCACCAACAAAGCGATAGCTAAAGTTGAGATTGTCCTTGGCAAAAACTTTACTGATAGCCCAGATCCAATCTTGGAAATTTCTTGCTTGCAGTCTGATATTGCTATCTAATTTTCCGTTGTTTGCTGCTGGGTATTCCTTGGCTTCTAGCTTTTCACGAGACCCCTTACTGACAAGATAAAGTTTTCTCTCCCCCCTCGTCATGGCAACATACAGCAGACGCATCTGCTCTGAATAGCTAGCCAATTGCAGTTCTTTCTCATTCTGGATATAAGTTAGACTAGGAATGGAAAGTTTGATGGTTTTAGGATAGTGTGCTTCCACTGCTCCTGTTTTCACCTTGGCAATATATTTGACACCAAGCCCATTTTGACGGCTGAGAATGACGTCTGACATTGAGTCTTGCTTGTTGAAGTCCTGATCCATATTGAGGATAAAGACATAGGGGAACTCCAGCCCTTTGCTCTTGTGAATGGTCATAAGTTCCACGGCATCTTTAGGCGGTGCGACAGCTACGCTTGCGAGGTCATGCTGAGCCTCTAAAACTTGATCAATCATACGAATAAAACGAGACAAGCCTTTGAAATTGCTCTTTTCAAACTGGTCAGCACGTAGCGCTAGGGCATAGAGATTAGCCTGCCTAGCAAGTCCGTTTGGCAAGGCTCCAACATAGTCATAATAAAAACGGTCATTATAAATCTTCCAAATTAAGTCATAGAGAGAGTGGGTTTTGGCATATAAGCGCCAAGAATCCAAGATATCCATGAATTGATTTAATTTTTCTGCTAGATCTGTGTGAATTAACTCTTTCTGGTTAGCTGCTTGTTTATGAGCATTGACAAGCTTCTCGTAAAGATTCTCTTGCACCTTATCTTCTGCTTTCTGAAGGGACAAGCGTGCCAACTCGTCCTCATCAAAACCAAACATAGGAGACTTCATAAGGGCAACCAAGGCATAGTCTTGCAGGGGATTGTGGATGACACGAAGAGTGTCCAGCATGACTTGTACTTCTAGGGATTGGAGATAATTGTTTTGCTCACCATCGGTTTTAACTGGAATTCCGTACTCAGATAAGGCAAGTAGAATCTGGTCATTTCGACTACGACTGGAAGTCAAAAGGGCAATTTCTTTGAAGGCAACAGCTTTTTCCTGATGAAGCTTCAGGATTTCCTTGATGACTAGACGCATTTCCCCAGTGAGTTTCGTTTCTGTTTGGCTCTCTTCCTCCTCTTGTCCATTGTCGTCCTTATCGTAGAGGAGAAATTCTGCCTTGTTGTCTGGATTGGGAGTCAGTTTGCTATTGGCAAAAAAAAGCTGGTGCATGCTATCGTAGTTGATTTCACCAACCTCTTGGTCCATGAGCCGTTCAAAAACATCGTTGGTTGCCGATAGCACTTCTGAACTACTACGGAAATTTTCCTTGAGGAGAATCAACTTGCCTTCTTGGGGATTTTGCGCATAGCGTTGGAATTTTTCATTGAAGATCTGAGGATCTGCCTGACGGAAACGGTAGATGGACTGCTTGATATCTCCCACCATAAAGCGATTGTGGCCATTAGACAGCAATTCCAGCATCCGTTCTTGAATGTGATTGGTATCCTGATACTCATCGACCATGACTTCGTGGAATCGTTCCTGATAAGCCTCGCGGACTTGTGGGAAATTTTCTAGAATCTCGATGGTATAATGACTGATATCAGCGAATTCAAAGGCATTTTCTTGGCGTTTACGTTCACGATAAGCCTCCACAAAATCACTCATAAAGGTTTGGAAGGTTTTAGATAGATCCCAGGTGTCTTCGTGATAACGCTCTTGATAGTCGAGAATCGTTATCTGGTCCGCCAGTTGTCCTAGTTTAGCAAACTGGGCCTTTCTCTCTTCGTTGTAGGCATCAGCCAGTGGCTTCAAATCGGCCTTACGACTGGAGTTAGCTAGAGATCGACCATTTTTCTCCTTAGAGATGGCGATAATACGCGCAAGCACAGCTTGATAAGCCTGGCTATCGGACTCTTGATTTAAGGAGCCAATTTCATCCAGAACCAGCTGCACATTTTCTAAATAGGCAGCTTTTGGAAACTCCTTGGCATCGTTATCCAGATGATAACGGAAGAAACTTTCCAAGTCCCAAAGCGCCTGCTTGATTTGCTCAGTTAGTTTGTCTTTTTCATTTGCAAAGTCAGCTTCTTCAAACCCTTTGAGGAAAGACTCGTTCAGCCATTTTTGGGGACTGCTGGTGGATTGAAGGAAATCATAGATTTTGTAGACTTGCTGGCGCAGACCTCTTTCATCCTTGCCACGCCCAGCAAAGTTCTTGACCAATCGACTAAAGCTCTCTTTATTTTCACCTTGGTAATGATCTTCAAAAAACTGATGAAAAACTTCGTTCTTTAAGAGTAACTGTTCACTTTCATTTTGCAAAATACGGAAGTTCGGTGCGATATCAATCAGATAGCCATGTTTGCCAAGGAATTTTTGCGTGAAGGAGTCCATGGTTCCGATGGCAGCGTTTGGTAGATCTGCCAACTGGCGTCCCAAGTGTTGTTTGAGATCGACATCATCGGTTTCTTGTATTTGTTGGCTGATTTTTTTCTCCAAACGTTCCTTGAGTTCTGTAGCAGCCTTGACGGTAAAGGTCGAGATAAAGAGTTGGCTGATTTCCACACCACGTGCTAACTGATCCAGAATACGCTCTGCCATGACAAAGGTCTTCCCTGAACCAGCAGACGCTGAAACAAGGATATTTTGCCCTGCGGTATAAATGGCTTCGATTTGCTCGGCTGTTTTCTTCTGTTCCTTGCTCGAACTTGCTTCTGCTTTTTGCAGTTTTTGAATTTCTTCCTCAGTTAAAAAGGAAATGGGCTTCATCGATTCAACTCCTCTCTTATTTTTTCAAACCAAGCTTGCTTGAGCTTTTCTCCGACTAGGCGCTTGCCATCAGGTAAGTCTAACTTCTCTAGGAAACGAGCTTGACCCAAGTGGTAATTTGCTTCAAAACCTGTGATGGCTTGGTGTTGCTGGACGTATGGAGCAATACTTCTGCCGTTTTCTGTGTATGGATTGATGGCAAACTGGCCTTCTAAAATCTTCTCAGATGCCTTCTTGTACAGATGGGCATTATAGTCTAGTAAGAGCTGAAATTCCTCGTCTGTCAGCTGATTGGCCTTGTTTTTGTTGTAAAATTCGCCCAAATGACTGCTTTCTTTCTCTAAAAAGAGTCCCTGATATTTCATAGACTTGCTGGCTTCCACTACTGCTCCTGCCAAATTCTTAACGGTCAACAGAGATTGGACAGGCTCTGCCATTTCCAAGTACATAGCACCGAAAAAGTTCTGCTCCCCTTTACTTTTTAGGGCAGCAAGATAGGTTGGCAGTTGAGAATTTAAACCATTAAAGAAATTCGGAAACTGGAACTGAGTCAAACTAGACTTGTAGTCCACCACTCCTAGCGCTCCATCAGCTTTCAAACGGTCAATGCGGTCAACCTTGCCTCGCACATGGACACTCCGACCATTATCCAATTGAATAAAGGCTTGATCCTTTCCACCAAATGTTGCCTCCTCTTGGATGGTTTCAATGGCTGGATTATGACGAAGGATGTGGCCTGTTGTCCGAGCCACATCAAGCAGAATTTCCTTGGTAAATTGGGCTTCCAAACTTTCCTGATAAATAGCCTCAAATTCGCGTTCTTGACTGGTTTCCTTGATAGCTTGCTCCAAACGTTGGTCAAATGGTTTTTCAGCAGGGAGTTTCAAGGCACGTTCAAAAATACGGTGTAAGAAATTCCCGTGACTGCGAGCATCAGGACGTAGGCGCAATTCTTCCTGCAAACCTAAGACATAACGGAGGAAATAACTGTATTCATTGCGGTAAAACTCAGTCAAACCAGACGTAGACAGGTAAAACTCTTTGTCAGCGGGATAGAGAGCCTGCAAGGTCTCTTTCTCTAATGGCTTGCTGCTTGGGCTAGTTGGGAGTGCTGGATTTGTAAGACCTTTTTGGTCAAGTTTTTTCCCCATCACACGCGCCAGAACCTTGACAAAGGTCAAATCTTGCTCAGTATTACTTGTCTCGCCCTGCTGATGATAGGCAACCAGACTAGACAAAAGGCTGTGATATGAACCCATATCATCCTTAGACAGACTTTTTTGATGAATCTTCTTCTCTATTCGGCTAAATCCAAAACTCACCAGTTCCTGAAGATAGGCCGATTCCTTGCTCTCATTTTCATTGAGGAGACTTGGAGCTGACAAAATCAACTGATTACGGGCAGCATTGACTAAGGAAAGCATGGTGTAGCGATTTTTCTTGAGGTTTTCACTACTTGCAATCAGTAATTGTGCTCCCTCTTCAGTCGCTTGGTTTAGGCTTTGTCTTTCTTCGTCTGTTAACAGGCTGGTGTTTTGCGCAATTTTTGGTAAATGATCCTGAGTCAGCCCAATGGCATAGACAAAATCAGCCGTTAAGGGCGCAATCAAATCGTAACTCTGCACCAGAACGGTGTCAACAGTTGCTGGAATGGTGCGATACTGGGACAAACTCATTCCAGAATGGAGCAAGGCTAGGAAATCCTCCAGACTAACTTGTGAACCAGCAAAAACCGTCGCAAATTGTTCTAAAACATGACAGAAGGCTTTCCAAACTTCGGCTTGTCTTTCCTGTTCAAGAGCTTCCATGGTAGCTGTCAATTCTTGCATCTGCTTGCTTAAAGCAGCATTTTTTAGAAAAGTATTCCACTTTTGCAAGAGATTTTCAGTCTTTTGCTTCCGACTGGCAAATAAGGTTTCAAGTGGTGACAAAATACGCAAACGAAGAGTATTTAAATGAACTAAATCAAATTTTCCATGGTGGGATTTAGTAAATGTTTGCTGAAAAGCTGGCAAGCCATTGATGCCAAGATAGCGGAGATATTGCTCAAAAGTATCAATATCAGCTTGGCTAAGGTCAGTATACAGACCGGTTCTGAGGAGATTAATCAAATCCTCCTGACGGAAACGATAGCGTTTTAAACGCAAAATAGATTCGACATACTGGGTTAAGGGATGGTGCGCCATGGATTCGCTTCTACCAAGATAGAAAGGAATCTGGTACTGGTCAAAAATGGTTTTCAGTGATAACTGATAAGAAGCTATATCTCCCAAGAGAATACGAAAATGCTTGTAACTCAATTCTGGATGGTCATGTAATTTCTGACGAATAGCGCGAGCCACCAGCTCCAACTCCTCTTTTTGCGTCAAGCAAGACCAGATTTGCAAATTTTCACGGTCCTTCTCATCGACATCTAAAGCGAGTTCTGAAAAGTCATAAGAAGACTCCAGCAAACGAGAGGCCTTGTCAAAACTATCTATTTTCTCATGAGTCTGAGAACGATCCTGAGCAGGTGTTTGGTATTTTGCCCCCAAATGATGGAGGAATTCCACACTGGCTTGGTAGAGATTTCCTTCAGTGAACGGACTGGTATAGGCCTTCTTGCTTGCATAAGCACCAATGACAATCTCAACACCTTTACGCTGGAGCAGATCCACTACATGTTCTTCCTCAGCAGAAAAACGGGTAAATCCGTCAATGACTAAGGCAATATGACTGAAATCACTACTTACCTTATCATTCTCAATAGCCTCAATCAAATGAGATAACTGACTTCCCTGAGCCAACTGACCTTGATTGAGATAGGCTGTTACTTTCTCAAAAATCAAGAGTAAATCTGCTCGCTTATCCTCATCTGTCAGACTTTCCAAGTCCAAAAAGCTCATCTGAGCAGTCGTCATCTCATGATAAAGTTCAATCAACTGCTGGATAAATTGAGGATCCTGCTTAATTGCACCATAAACACGTAAGTCCTTGGGATCGAGTTCCGCAAGGCACTTATAAAAAGCCATCCCAAGCCCGATGTCATCTAGACTAGTTTTAGTCGGCAAGTCATTTAAAACCAGGTAACGAGCCATTTGAGTGAAACGCGTGACGGTAATCGCAAAAGAAGCCTGCTGGGACAAGCATTCCAGCACGGCGCGTTCTTTTTCAAATGAAAGAGAGTTGGGGGCGATGTAGAAGACCCGCTTGCCAGCAGCAACTAGCTCTTCTGCCTCTCTGGTTAAAATATCTGTCAAAGAAGTCCGAATATCAGTATAAAGTAATTTCATCTCTGCCTCGTTTGGTTTATCAAAGTTTCTTACTCTATTATAGCAAAGTTCGCTTCACAGTCCAAATCCAAAATTCTAGTTGACAATCATTTAATTAGCAAATCAATCATGCTTCATCATCCACTTTCATATGCTGAAAGATATGGAGGAAAAAGTCTTTGGAAACTTCAAAATGCCCATAACGGAGTCGAGAAGTATAGTCTTTCCATTCAGGATGTTGTCTGGCTATTTCTATGGAACAATCTTTGACTGGTAGATAATACTCGACATTTCTTCTAAAGGGAAAGAATCCTTCAAATTGCTCTACTTGATAGGCCTTGTCGTCTATAATTTTACCTACGGCCACAAAAGCCTGTAACTTATCTTGACCGTTCATATCGTATTTCGGACTATAGTATAAAAGATAGTCACCTTTTTTCATACGGTTTAAGGGGCCGCCCTTTCCATGACAGACCTGACAAAAATTCCCTTCAACTCCTCTTAAAACATGGTTCTTTGAAACAACTCCGACCCAATATCTAGGCATTTTTATCCTCCAACTCTACTAAAAAACGATTAAAAACTTCTCTATCGTTAGATAGTTTTTCAAAAAATTCTTCATCAACACCTTCTACTAAAGGCAAAGCTTGATTGACCTTCTCCGCACCAGAATTCGTCACTGAGACAAGTTTTGCCCGACTATCCTTTGGATGTTGATCGCGTCTAATGTAGTCTTTCTTCTCCAGTAGTCTAACAATCTGAGAAACCGTCATGACATCCATACCGGTGAACCGAGCAATATCAACTTGCGTTACATATTCCTCTCTATTAGACAAAAACAAGAGCGAGGTTAAAACGATAAATTGAGGCAAAGTGAGACCAACTGATTTCAAGACTCTTTTTAAATTACTTTCCCACTTGTTGTAGACTTTAATGAACAGAAGACCTGTAGACTCTGTTTCATCATTTTTGTAAATTGAATTAAAGTGATACTTTGACATTTTTTCTCCTTAAATATTAAGTAAACATATTATATAAGATTTTATTTTCTTTTTCAAGAAAAGGAAAGTCAAATGTTATAATTCTGTCAGACATTTTATAGTCTATATGCTATAATAAAAGCAAAACACCTAGAAAAGGAAGTCTTATGATTAAACTACTAGCCTTGGATATGGACGGAACCCTCCTTAACGAAGCCAAGGAAATCCCACAAGCCCACATCACTGCCATTCATCAGGCCATTGAAAAAGGTGTCAAACTGGTTCTCTGTACAGGTCGCCCGCTTTTCGGTGTCCTCCCCTACTATAAAAAACTTGGACTTGACCTCCAGAACGAGTACGTCATTGTCAATAATGGTTGTTCAACTCACCAGACCAGCGACTGGAGTCTAGTTGACTGGCAAGAACTCAGCCCAGCTGATATCGAATACCTCTATGACTTAGCAGAAAAAAGCGACGTCCAGTTGACTCTTTTTGATGAGAAACATTATTTTGTTCTCGGTGGTAAGCCTAATCAAATTGTTCAAAATGATGCCAAGCTCGTCTTTTCAGACCTGACTGAAATCTCCCTTGAGGAAGCCACCAGTGGTAAGTACCGTATGTTTCAGGGTATGTTTTTAGGCACCAAAGAGCAAACAGACGATTTTGAGCAACGGTTTGCTGAGGAACTCTGTCAACGATTTAGCGGTGTTCGTTCGCAGCCTGTCATTTATGAAGCCATGCCACTTGGAACAACAAAGGCTACTGCTCTTTCTCGACTAGCAGCGATCTTGAAGATCAAGCCCTCAGAAATTATGGCCATGGGCGATGCCAATAACGATATCGAAATGCTTCAGTTTGCAGGACTTGGCATTGCAATGGGAAATGCCAGTGACCATGTCAAATCCCTTGCTAATGACGTTACAGCCAGCAATGAAGAAGACGGCGTTGCGCGTGCCATTGAGAAGTATATTTTATAATTGAGAAGCCCAGTTCATGTCAACTGGGTTTTGTTTCTTTTAAGAATTACAAAACTTTAGAAACTCTTTAGAATTACTTGATGTTTCTTTGATTTCTATAGCTTATACTAAAGTTAGAAAAATAAATCAAAAGGAGAAAATCATGAAAACAGTACTCGAAATTCATGGACTGACCAAACAATTCGGCCAACAAGCTATTCTTCAAGATCTTAGTCTAACCATAAAAGAGGGAGATATTTATGGTCTAATTGGAAAAAATGGAGCAGGTAAAACTACTCTTATTAAAATCATTACACAATTATTGTTTGCGGACAAAGGTACAGTTTCCCTCTTTTCTAGCCAAGAAGAAAATGAGTGGACCAAGGCTTTATCTCGAGTGGGTTCTGTTATCGAATCACCTGTAGCTCACAATCACTTGACAGCTTATCAAAACCTTAAATATTATTGTATGATACGTCATATTCCAAATGCTGATAAGGTGATTCATGAAACCTTGGACTATGTTGGCTTGTCAGATACAGGGAAAAAAGTCTTTCGTGATTTCTCACTAGGAATGAAACAAAGGCTTGGCATCGCCATTGCCCTCCTATCCAAACCCGACTTCCTGATTCTTGATGAACCTATTAATGGTCTCGATCCGATTGGAATCAAAGAATTTCGTCTCATGATCCAGCGGCTCAATCAAGAAAAAGGAATAACTATCCTCATCTCTAGCCATATCTTGTCAGAACTCTATCTCTTAGCTAATCGCTTTGGTATTCTGGATCAAGGTAAGATTATCCGTGAAATCAGTAAAGCTGAATTTGAAACACTGAGTGAGGATTATATTGTGCTTAAAACAAGCGATAAAGAAAGAGCTTGTCAGGTATTGAAAGAACAAATCCAGCTCCAGTTTAAGGTTGTCAATCCTGACAATGAAATCCATATCTTTGGTAATGAACAAGATGTCAAACAGATTCTTAAGCAACTAACTTTGTTCGATGTTGCTATTGATGAGATATACTTTGCCCGTCAAAACCTAGAAGAATACTTCACACAATTGGTAGAATAGGAGAAAAATCATGATACATACCATTCAAGCAGATTTTTACCGTCTTTTCCGCTCCAAAGGATTCTGGATTACAGAATTCATTCTCTTTGTACTTATGTTACTGGGTGCTACTATTGGCGCTACAGGGCATCTAATGTCAGTTCAGGCAGCACCACCTGAGCTTCCTACCCATGGTTGGAATGGGATAGAAGCTCTAATCAACGCGTCAAATAACGGCTCAAACCTCGTTTTCCTCTGTATTATTCTAGTGTGTTTAGTTCTTGGGGTTGATCTAATCGGCAAGCTTTATAAAAATAGTTTGACAGTTGGTGTTTCTCGTACAGAATTTTTCCTTGCTAAATTCTTTGTACTAGCAAGTATCGCTCTCTTACAACTCATCACCAGTCTTGTGATTGCCTTTATTCCCGCGACTCTACTAAATGGACTTGGTACGATACCTGATGGTTTTGTTACTAATCTCCTCTTGACGATTTCCCTTCAATTTCTATGCCTACTCGCTTGGCTTTCGATTGTATCCTTTATTCTCTACCTAACTCATTCTTATCTTGCCGTATTTATTGGTTATCTGATTAGCTCTATCGTCCTTTCTATTCCAATTCTTGTTTTCCCAGACATTGAAATTCTACGATATTTAATTCTAGATTTTGCCTATGCTATGACTACTAATAGTCAAGCTATTCTCTATACCATCACGGTTTGCGTAACAGTCATACTTTTCTTCTCTTTCAGTGGACTGATTATTTTCAAGAAAAAAAGCTTATAAAAAGGACCTCCTCTAGGATATAGAGGAGGTTTCTTCTGTTAAAGATAGATAAAGACCGAAAACCATTCTCCATCAGTGGCTAGCTTCATTTCCGCTCCAAGAAGATGAACCAATTCCTCAGTAATATAGAGACCTAAACCAGAGGATTCTTCAGTATCCGACATATTTTCAGAATAAAAACGATTACTGAGATTGTCTATATTCTTGATAGATTTTTTGACAAGATTATCAATTTCCAAAACAAGCCTATTGTCTTCCTTTTTCAAAGAAAGTCGAGCCTTCTCCTTGCCGTGCTTGAGAACATTTCCAAGGAGGTTTTGTATAATTCGATCAAGCAAATCCTCATCAGTCGTCGTTTTCAATCCTGGTTCAACATTAAAATCAAGAACAATCTGTGAAGATTGAAAAACGTCGTAATAAGCTAAAGTCTTTTTCGTTATAAAAGTTGATAAATCAAGTTCTTCCAGTTTCGGTTTGACTGCTCCTTCCATCAAATGACGGTATTCGAGGAGGGCCTCCAACCGTTTGGAAACCAAATCCTGATGATGGGCTATTTTATTTAAGGTTTCTGAACTATTATCGGGGTGTTTTATTAGTTGCTGAGTATATCCTGAAGCGATTGTCAAAGGTGTCCGAATATCATGAGCGATGTTACTGATTGCCATATCTAGGGTGCGTTTTTCACGCTTCATGATTAGCTGATTTTGCTCCACTTCTTGAAATAGATTCTCAATTTGGTTATGTAGACGCAAAATGGTCTTTGAAAAGAAATTTACACCGATCCTCTTCATGCTACCAGAGCGAATCTTTTCTTCGATTTGTCTGCTTAAATCTTTAATTGCTATATGATAGCGAATCAAAGAAATCGCCAAAATAATGTTAGTAAGGAGTAATATTGATATCAAAATGTAATTCATTATTTGTCTCCTTTTAATCGAACACCAACTCCCCAAATGGTTTCAATGTACTCATGATTTGGATCCAGTTGATGCAGTTTTTTACGGAGATTGCTTAGATGGGTGTTGAGCGTATTGTCTCCTGGCAGGTAACTTTCTTCCCAAATCAATTCATAGAGTTCTTCTTTGGTGAAGATTTTTTTAGGATGCTGGAGTAACATTTGGAGAATCTGGCACTCTTTCTTTGCAAGGCGAATGGTTTCAGTTGCGTTACTTATTTCAAAACTATCCGCATCGAACTGGATATTTTTAAAGTTTTGTACAAGGTTATCAATTTCTCTTCGATCTTCTGACTGATGTTCACCACTTTGGCGTAATTGCACGGTGACTCTGGCAAAGACTTCGTCCAAATCAAAAGGTTTTACTACATAATCATTGGCACCATCTAAGAGATATTGGCTGATGAGCTTTTTATCACTCAAAGCAGTGAGCATAATGACTGGAGTCTGGCTAGTTTGTCGAATAGCTTGCAAGACTTGGTCGCCATTTTTCCCAGGGAGCATGATATCTAGCAAGACGAGATCGATGCCACCTTTGTCAAATTGCATGATACCTTCTGTCCCAGAAAATGCTTGAATCACCTCATGTTCCTCTGAAAGAAGGGTTCTTAAGATTTCCTGGATTTCATTATTATCTTCAACTACAAGTATGTTCGCCATAAACCTCGTCCTTTCTAAAACTATTATAACATGTTTTGTTGGGAATTCCAGATACAGAAAAGCTCCTCTAACATTTTAAGTTAGATGGAGCTAATGGGAATTGAATCTACTTAAGCAAATAAGCAATCAAAGTTATAATCCATAGATGAGCTGGGTAGAAAATATAAAAGAAATATTTACTCCAACTGGTTTCTTTTCCTCGCTGTCCATTATACAAGGCCATAAAAGGAAAGACGGTGATAAAGAGCCAATCAGAATTGTAAAGCATCATTTCCAGTGTTTGGTGGCAAGTGTCATAAATTTGGATGGAAGTCACTAACAAGAAGGCCCACAGAAAGGCATAGAGGAGATTTCGCAAGCCCTTGCGATTTCGACAAGAGTAACTAATCAATAGAAATGGTAGCATGGTGATACCACCCTCAGTAAAAAGACAACCGAAAATCAAGAGCCCAGCAACTCCAATCCGACGCCACAACTTCTCCTTTTTATCCAACTCTTTTCTGGGAAAACCAATCCAAAGCATGGTAACACCGATGGCCAAAGTCAGGAAAATGTTATTATTGACCATTACTCCTTTGGATGCAAATAGGGCGTTGAGTAGGCTATTTCCAACAAACATGATAAGCGCCCAACTCCAAAGACGGATGAGGTAGTTTTTCAAATTTCGAGTATGGATAAATCCTTCCATAGTCATATAGGCAAACCAAACTCCCACACAACGGGTCAAGGCGTGAAAGATACCTTCCCACAAAGGAGAAACGATTCCGGTGATATGAGGGATATGGTCCAGAACCATTACTGCCGCCATCAGATACTTCAACTGCGTTGCATTCCATTTTTTCATAATAAACCTCTTTCTTTTTGATCTACATAGAGTATAGCATACATTTCTACGCATAATCGTACACCCATCTTACATTTAAAAAGCCTATCTTACATTTTTGTAAGACAGGCGTGAATATTAAATGTTTATTATGAAATTTACCTTCTAGTCCGTAATTCGTTGGTACATTTCGGGTCTTCTATCACGAAACAGTCCCCAATTTAGGCGCTCGCTTGCTCCCTTATCAAGGTCATAAGTTGCTAACAGAACAGCTTCTCCTTGTCTTTCAGCTCTCTCTAGAATAGCTCCTGTTTCATCCGTCATAAAGGAGGAACCGTAGAAGTCAAGACTGGAACTCTGTCCACCATTTTCCTCACTAGGAGTGACTTCTTCCAAGCCATAGCGATTGGCTGCAATAACTGGGACAATATTAGCTGCTGCGTGCCCTTGCATGGTACGTTGCCAGTGACCACAACTGTCCGTATCTAAGATAGGCTCTGAACCAATGGCTGTAGGATAAAAGAGCAATTCAGCACCATTCAAAGCAAGACAGCGCGCTGTTTCAGGAAACCATTGATCCCAACAGATACCAATCCCAATCTTAGCGTAGCGAGTATCCCAGACCTTGAAGCCAGTGTTGCCAGGCGTAAAATAAAACTTTTCTTGATAATAATGGTCATCTGGTATGTGGGTCTTCCGATAGACGCCCAGCACTTCTCCATCAGCATCAATGACGGCGATTGAGTTATACAAGACATTGCCATCTTTTTCATAGAAACTGATCGGTAAAACAACCTGTAATTCCTTAGCAAGCACTTTAAAATGCTGAATGGCTGTATTTTCTGTCACTGACTGGCCATACTGGTAGTAGTCATACTGGCGTTCCTGACAGAAATAGGGACGTTCAAACAGCTCTGGCAAGAGGATGATTTGTGCGCCTTGTTCTGCAGCCTGACGTACTAAACGCTCTGCGGTTTGGATATTTGTTGTCACATCCTTGGCACATTGCATCTGGATCGCTGCAACTCTTACATTTCTCATCTTTTTCTCCTATTCTGGGATTTGTTGGGTGATACAGTGGATATTGCCACCACCTAAAAGAATATCTCTAGCTGGTATTCCTACGACCTTACGGTCTGGAAAACACTTGCTGAGGATATCCAAGGCCACTTGGTCGTTTACATCCTGAAATTGTGGCACTAAGACAGACTTGTTGGCAATATAGAAATTGACATAGGAAGCTGCAAGACGTTCACCTACATAACGCTCCTCTTCCCCATCTTCATAGATATAACCTGGTAAATCCTCCTTAGTGACAACCTGACGAATAGCTGGGATAGGAAGCTTATGAATAGTGAAAGTGCGACCTTTTGCATCCGTTTTCTTTTCTAAAAGCTCAAGATCAGCTGCAGACATGGCATACTGAGGATCACTTTTGTCGTCTGTCCAAGCTAAAACAAGCTCTGCAGGACCAACAAAGGCGGCAACATTGTCAACGTGTTCATTGGTTTCGTCCTGATAAATACCATAAGGTAGCCAAATAACTTTTTCAGCTCCCAGGCTCGACAATAAGGTGTTTTCGATTTCCTCTTTAGACAAGTGGGGATTGCGACCAGGACTAAGTAGGCAACTTTCAGTCACAAGAATGGTTCCTTGACCATCGCTATGGATTGCACCACCTTCCAGTACAAAAGGTTTGGCCTCGTAAACAGGTATCTCTAAGAGTTCTGCAAAGCGACTGGCTACTTGGTCATCATCTTCATAATCTTGGTAGAGGCCATCGACTGTACCACCCCAGGCATTAAAAGACCAATCGACTGCCAACTTTTCTCTTTTTTCATTGACGAGAATGGTTGGCCCAGTATCACGCGCCCAGGCATCATTAGTAGGAATATCTAAATAAACAACCTTGTCTCCAAGATAGGATTGAGCTTCAGATAGATGGTCCTGCTCCACCAAAAGATAGACTCTTTCCACTTCTGCTATGGTCTTGATAATCTGAGTAAATGCTCTTTTAGCAGCCTTTCCTTGAAAAGGCCATGAACCTGGTCGAGTCGGCCATATCATGAGGGTGCCATGATGGGGTTCGTACTCTGCTGGCATACGATAGCCTGCTTTTTTCGGAGTTTCTATCATGATAATCTCCCTTTAAAGTCTTGATAGCCAAAGGCTTTGACTAAGCTGCAGTCACCCTGCTCGTCCATAAGATAGAGACTTGGCAAGCCAATACCGTTAAAGGTATTATTTTTGACAAAGGAGTAGATTGCCATGTCTTCAAAGTAAAGTCTATCACCGATTTGGACTGGATTTTCAAAACTATAATCACCAATCACATCACCCGTCAGACAGGTATTGGAAGAAAGTCTATAGGTATGGGCTTTTTCCTGCGGTTCAAATCCATTTCTCAAAGGTGGACGATAGGGCATCTCAAGTACATCAGGCATATGGCAGGTCGCAGAGGCGTCTAAAACCAAGATTTCCATACCGTTTTCGACAATATCCAATACTTCAGTTGCTAGATAACCCGCATTGAGCGCAATAGCTTCACCCGGCTCGATATAGACTTCAAGATTGTAAGTTTCTCGGATACGCTTGATTTCAGAAGTCAGCAAATCCACATCATAGTCTTCTCTCGTTATGTGGTGTCCTCCACCCATATTGAGCCATTTGACCTTATATAAATAAGGTCCAAACTGCGCTTCTACAGCTTTCAAAGTTGTTTCTAAATCATCTGCCCCCTGCTCACAAAGGGTATGAAAATGAAGACCATCTACTAAGTCCAGCAAATCACTCGGTATCTTGTCTAAAGTAACTCCAAACCGAGATCCCGGAGCACAAGGGTCATAGAGCGCGTGATCACCTTGGGTAGAACATTGAGGGTTGAGGCGCAAACCGACACTGATACCAGCCTCTCGGCAACGAGGACCATGTTTACGCAACTGTCTCTCTGAGTTGAAGACGATATGGTCCGTTATTTCCAGCAATTCCTCCAAGTCTGCATCCTTGAAAGCAGGTGCAAATACATGGACTTCCCCTGGAAACTCTTCTCGTGCTAGTTTAGCCTCATAGAGTCCACTAGCCGTTGTACCAGATAGATACTGGCTAATCATGGGGTAGGTTTTGTAGAGAGAATAAGCCTTCTGGGCCAGTAAAACCTTGCAGCCCGCTTCTTCCTGAACATATTGTAAAATACGGCAGTTGGCTTCTAACTTGGCCAAGTCAATGACATAAGCTGGTGTGGGTACTTGTTCTAACTTCATTAGTCCACCATTTGAGGGTTTTCAACCACAACCCAAGGCAAGCCGTACTCATTCAAAGCTTCCATAAATGGATCTGGATCCAACTCTTCAAGGTTGTAAACTCCAGGTTGTTTCCAAGTACCGTTCATAACTAATTTTGTTCCAATCATAGCTGGAACTCCAGTCGTGTAAGAAATAGCTTGGGAGCCAACCTCAGCGTAACATTCCTGATGGTCGCAAACATTGTAGATGTAGATGGTCTTTTCAACTCCGTCTTTGACACCTGTAAAGATACAACCGATATTGGTTTTTCCAACAGTGCGTGGGCCAAGGCTTGCAGGGTCTGGAAGCAAGGCTTTTAAGAATTGGATTGGCACTATTTCTTGTCCGTTGAAGTTAATAGCATCCGTACGAAGGAGACCAACGTTTTCCAAGCATTTCATATGCGTTAGATAGGATTGACCAAAAGTCATAAAGAAACGAATCCGTTTAACGCCTGGAATATTTTTTGCCAGTGATTCGATTTCTTCATGGTGAAGGAGATACATGTCTTTCTGTCCAACTTGTGGGAAATCATACTCACGTTTGATAGACATAGCTTCAACTTCGACCCATTTTCCATCTTCCCAGTAAGAACCTGGCGCAGAAACCTCGCGTAGATTGATTTCTGGGTTAAAGTTTGTTGCAAATGGATAACCGTGGTCACCACCATTACAGTCTAAAATGTCGATATAGTGGATTTCATCAAAATAGTGTTTAAGTGCGTAAGCAGAAAAGACGCTGGTCACACCTGGGTCAAAACCAGATCCAAGCAGAGCGGTCAAGCCTGCTTCTTTAAATTTTTCCTGATAAGCCCATTGCCATGAGTAGTCAAAGTAAGCTGTAAAACCAAGCTCCTTGCAGCGTTTTTCATAAATCGCACGCCATTCAGGGTCTTCTGTGTCCTCAGCTTCGTAGTTGGCTGTGTCAATATAGTGGACTCCTGTTGCTAAACAAGCGTCCATAATAGTCAAGTCTTGATATGGGAGTGCTACATTCAAAACAGCTTCTGGTTTGTAGCTTTCAATCAAGGCAATCACTTCTTGAACCTTGTCAGCATCAAGAGCAGCTGTCTCAATCTTTGTACTTGTTGTGCCTTCTAATTTAGCTTTCAAGTCATCACATTTTGACTTGGTACGGCTAGCAATCATAATCTCTGTAAAGGTTTCGCTATCTTGACAAATCTTTGAAATAGCAACTTGGGCAACGCCCCCACATCCAATAACTAATAAACGACTCATTTTTTTCCTTCCTCTTCTTCTAAAATGTCCTCAACATACTTGGGCAACATAAAGGCTCCCACATGTAAGTTTGCAGTGTAGTATTCTGTGAAAAGCTGGCGTTTTTTCCAGCCTTCCTTGTCAAAATCTTTGACAGGGTGGTATTTTTTCGATGCAAATCCAAACAACCAATAGCCAGCTGGACTAGTTGGAATATGGGCCTGATAGACCCGACTGATTGGAAAGGCTTGATTGACCTTGCGGTGCATGCTTCGGCAAGCTGACTCATCCTCGTCAAAGAAGGGACTCCCATGCTGGTAAATCATGATACCATCTTCTTTCAAGGCTCTGTAACTGTTACCGTAAAATTCCTTGGTAAAGAGCCCTTCCGTATGTCCAAATGGATCTGTCGCATCGTTGATAATGATATCGTAATCATCCTCACAGTTTCGTAAAAAACGAAGCCCATTTTGGTAGTAAATGGTAACACGAGGATCATCTAGCCCTGCAGCAAAGTCTGGGAAATACTCACGACAGACTTCAACCAACATCTCATCCGGTTCCACAATATCGATTTGTTCCAGTTCAGGATAGAGTGTTAATACTTGGGCAACACCCCCGTCACCACCCCCAATAACCAATACTTTCTTTGGATTTGGATGGACAGCCATGGGTACGTGGACGGTCATTTCATTGTAAACAAAATCATCTGCATCTGAAAACAAGACATGGCCATTTAAGATCAATATCTTTCCAAAAGCTGGTGTATCTAATACCTCAATATCCTGCCACTCACTTTTTCCAGCATAGAGTTGCTTGGCTGTTCTCAGGGACAGTTTCACATCTGGAGTATGAACTTCAGAAAACCATAAATCCATCTAGTTCTCCTTTCTCTTAATGACGTTGATGTGATTGACCTCTGGATCTTCCGTCCCTTGGAGGGAGCAACCACGTTCCTTGGCAAATTGGATATAGTCTACAATTTCTCGTGTAATGCGTTCACCAGGAGCCAAGATAGGAATCCCTGGAGGATAGCACATGACAAATTCCCCACAGACTTGTCCAACAGATTCGTCTAAGCTTAAACTTTTTCTTTCTGAATAAAAGGCTTCCTGAGGAGACAGGACTAACTCGGGCTGGATATATTCACCAGCAATCAAGTCCTTCCCATCTCTCGAGTAGAGTCTCTTGATATCCGCCAAAGCACCAACCAGACGCTCAATGTCTTGGATGCGGTCACCGATTGAAATATAGGCCAATATATTGCCAATATCCCCAAACTCGATCTGAATATCGTATTCGTCTCGCAAGAGGTCATAAACCTCAATACCGGTTAAGCCAATACCCTGAGTGTAAACGGACAGCTTGGTTACATCAAAATCACAGACTGACACACCGTCTATTAACTCTTTTGAGTAGGCATAGTAGCCACCGATAGCATTGATTTCACGACGAGCATACTCAGATAGTTCAATAACCTTTTCAAAAGACTCTTTGCCACGAAGGGCTAAGTTGCGACGTGAAATATCCAAACTAGCCATCAACAAATAAGAGGCAGATGTAGACTGGGTCAGGTTGATGATCTGACGAACATACTCAGGGTTCATCTGCTCCCCGATAAGTAAAATGGAGCTTTGGGTCAAACTCCCACCAGACTTATGCATAGAGACCGCCGCCATATCAGCGCCAGCGTCCATAGCTGACAATGGCAATTTGTCTTTAAAATGCAAATGCGCTCCATGGGCTTCATCCACTAAAACAAGCATGCCCGCTTCGTGAGCCATATCTGTTAATCCTCTCAGATCCGAACAAATCCCATAGTAGGTAGGATTGTTGATTAGGATAGCTTTAGCATCTGGATGCTCCTTAATAGCTTGTTCAACACGGTTATTTTCAAGACCTAAAGCGATGCCGATTTTAGGATCCACACTCATCTCGATATAGATTGGAATGGCACCACATAAAACCAGCGCATTGATAGCAGATTTGTGGACATTTCGTGGCAGAATAATCTTATCTCCTGCCTTGCAGGTGGAAAGAATCATGGTTTGAACAGATGAAGTTGTTCCCCCAATCATGAGAAAGGCATGGGCTGCACCAAAAGCATCCGCAGCTAATTCCTCCGCATCCCGAATAATCGAAATAGGATGACCAAGATTATCCAAGGGTTTCATAGAATTGACATCAATGCCAACACATTTTTCTCCTAACAGTTCGACAAGTTCTGGATTTCCTCGTCCACGCTTGTGACCTGGCACATCAAAGGGGACAATCCTTTTCTTGCGTAGTTTGACCAAAGCCTCGTAAATTGGGGCTTGGTTTTGATCTAACTTCTTCAAGACATACTCCTTTACCGTATTTTTAGCACCTCAAGAAGATAAAGGCGACTAAAGGTTGACTTATGAAAAAAGAGCAGGTTTTCACCTGCTCTGCAATCTTCTGACGTGTGTATTTTGGTTTCTGTTGAGTATGTCTGTTCCTGATGTTTCCTAACTCTCTAGTAGCAAATATTACGTACTTTATTGATCGTTTCACAAGATGACGTGTGCTTTCACCACACTAAAATTTATGAATTAGGACAAGTGTCCTAACATCAACTTATAAAAGTAGGCTTTTAACCCTATCAATAATGTGGCTTTTCAACCACGCTTCGGCATTCAACCCTGCCTGTCCGTAGGCATTTTTTACTCGGGTTTATATTTGCTAGAAAACATCATCTCATTTTCTAAGCCTAATAACTATATCATGTTTATAAGAACTTGTAAAGGATTTTGTGAAACTTTTTTAAAGAATTTTGTTTTTTGTTCGCAAAATATTATTCAACAATAAAAAGAAATCGTTTTAAGTCGTTATCTGCATAAGAAAAAAGGAACTACAGACATTAACTACTTCAATAATTCTTAAAGTATAACTTGATATTGAAAATCAATTCTTTTCATCAGATTTCATAAATATTTCCAGCTAGGAAGTATGAATCAACTGCTCCAATTCTACTTCTGAAAGCTGTCCTTGATTGTAAAGTTTTCTAAGTAAGTCCTCATCTACGGTAATTGAATAGTAATCCGTCACAAACTCATGAAATTTCTCAAAACTGTCAAAGAAATAGGATAATAACCATTCGCCACCGTCCTGATCTTGATAGGTATTTTGATGTTCTTGACCGTCATACCAGATAAAGAAGGTTGTTTCATCTTTTTGCTCTTCTGAGTATAGGTTTTGATACTTTTCATCCAGTCCTCTATAAAATCCGTCTATGATATCTTGATTCCACTCATCCGCAGCAAATTGACTCAAACTGCTTTCATGATCAAAGCCCTTTATAAGGATGATTTTATCAGTAAAGATCACATCTAGAGAATCACCAGAACCGTTGTCGATAAGGTAACGAACCCCATAGCTTCCCTCAGTCTTAACGATCAATCGAAGCCAGGTCTCATTTGGATCTGTTCGATACTCATCAATGACAAGTAAGGCATCTAAACGTGTCTTAGCATTTTCCCATTCAATTCTTCCCATCTCTTTAGTCCTCCATCTTAAAGCTTAAAATCTATTATGCTTACAAATTCTATAACCAATTTCTATCTATCCCATCCGACTACACTGTGGAATATTTTCTTCACCAGACAAGTCATCAGGTGTACAATTTTTATTGAATCTGAGTAGACTGTAATCTTATATTAATTATCATAGTTCAATCAATAGTTCGCTAAGAATAAGAGAGCCACTCATTAATCAGACTAGCGATTTCTTTAGGTGCTTGAGTATAAAGCTCATGACCAAAGTTATCTAGAAAAATAGTATCAAAATAGTCTGGCAATTCTTTTAGAGCCTCTTCTCTCCATGCTACTTCATTAGGATATCGAGGACTAATAAACAAGGTATTTCCCACTTTTCTCTTAAACGCTTGTATTTTTCTCCGTAGCTGTAGTAACGTTTCTATATTTTCATAATTTATAGCTAACTCATATCTATTATACTGCACATTCCAATGATAGGAATGTCTTACAGCTTCTTCCATATTTTTTGACCAATGCTTTGCTTCAGATTTTTCTTTAGAAATAAGAATATCTATGTCAGAAAGGTTTTGAGACTTGATATAGTTTTTGGTTTCCTCTAACTCTGTATCTAAAGGTAAAATCTTATCTAAATCTAAATAGCCACCATCCAAAAGAATCAGTTTTTTCACTTCTTGAAATTCCGATGCGAAATAACGAGCCAAATCTCCTCCGAGAGAATGGCCTATCAGACAGATAGATTCTTCCCCAACTATCTCCTTTTTAAACCATGATTTCAACTCTATTTCATCTCTAAAATACTTTTCATATGGATTTATAAAACGAGCAATCAAGTCTAGCTCTTGAAGAAAATCCTTGCTATGACAGACATTACTTCCCAAACCGCCAATAAAATATATTTTCATTCTCTACTTAATACTATGCTTATTCATTTTTTCTTGGAAAATATCTGTAATGATTTGGCGCAATTCTTCTCGTTCCTTCTCAGGAATCTCACCACTTCTCTTGGCAACTGCGTAGAGATCTGGATATTCGATAGAAATACGCTTTATTGTTCGAGTGGTAGCGTGTTTTCTCACGAAAAAGGGAATGCGTTTAATCCACTCTTGGGGAACCAATCCTAGTATTTTTGCAGCAGTTTCCTTATCACTAATCTCAGATGTTGACAATCCCAGACGAATCATTTCTTGTTCTTTTTCAGTAAAATCTTTTAATTTCATCATCCCTCTCCTATCTAGAAATCACTCTATATTAAATTATATACCAATATTAGACAAACTACAAAGAAGAGGCCTAAAAAAGTACAAATTGCCTACTGCTACAGAAATCTCCTCCTTATTTCTCATTCTCATCCTCTGTCACCACCCAAACTTCTGACTGATATCCTTCACCGTCAATATCATAGCGCTGCATATAGCCAATAAATCTTTCCTTTTTATTTGACTTACGAGGCTTGAGAATGTTTACAGCCCAGAATCCGATAAGAATAATAACTAAAAGCGCTATTACAGTCTCCATATTGCTTCTCCTTTGCCTATCTTAATATCCTTCAACCCATTTTTCATTGTCCATGATGAAAGGCTTAGCAAGTCCATCACCTGTATAATCCGCATACTTTGTAGCTAAATACTTGTAACAATCCTCTTTACTCGCAAACTTAATAGCTTGATAGGGCTCTTCAAAAGTCAGTTTCTCTACAAATAAGAAACACTCCTCAGCTGGCACTAAAACACCAACATGCCCGACAAAAAGATACTCTCCATCCAAATTGTCATGCAATACAACAGACAACATTCGAGCTTTATCATGGAATTGAAACTGAGAGAAGAATTTCTCCATCTTCTGCGCGTGAACTTTTACATCCGTCGTTGCTTCCGTCTCCACTCTAGAAAATAGAATATCAAACTCTTCCTTATCTTTCGCATCAAATACTTTTCCCTTATCGATAGCATCGTTATCCACAAAAAGTAGCTGATCATTCTTTTCAAGTTTTGGGATCGTGACTGAATTTTTCAAGAGCGCATAGCTATTGATACGGCAGTTGGTTCCGACAAAGTCACCCTTTTTTTGATTCCAAAGATTGCTGATTTTCTCTACGTCGTATTCTGTCTTCGTAAAGGAGGCAAAATCACCACTTAAGCCAGTAGAGCCGACTGTCGCATTATAGGCGGTGACAAGATTGAAAAATGCATCAACACTATTTGGGTCCAAGTGAGCTGATAAGAGAGATTTGACCTCTTCGGTACTGACTTGACCGTTTAGATTGGAATATGAAGCCGTCCAAGGAACTTTATCTGAACTGGTCTGTGTCTGATTTGCAGCTTCAGTGCTCGTATTATTTTGCTGACAAGCAGCCAAGCCAAGAAATAAGGGCAAACACAGTCCCAAGGCTACTACTTTTCTCGTTCGTTTCATGCAATTCTCCTTCTAGACTACAAGTCTCTTTTTCATTTTAAACACCATTCACTAATCATTCAGCTAGTAATCGTTGACTTAGCTATATTATACTACATAAGTCAAAAAAAAGACTGCACGAATCACCCATTCATTACAGCCTTTTTAATCCTATTTTTTATTGAATGACGAAACCTTTAGGCAAAATCGCCAGTTGCAGTCCCAATTCTTGGCAATGACTGGCTAGCACTACAGAATCACGGTCTACAAGATAGTTTTCACTTGATTGGTTAAAAATAGCTTGGACCTTTTGTCCATCATAATCCCATTCAAGAGCTAGCACGTCCGGCTTAATTTCTTTTAGGCTATAGGTGCCATGTTGGATAATGCCTGAAACCTCCTTACGAAGCTGAATCAATTTCTTCATGAAGTTCAGCATGTCATTACTGTCTGAAACACGGTCCCAAGGCATGACACGGCGACAATCTGGGTCTGGTCCGCCACCTAACTCCAACTCCGTTCCATAGTAGAAACACGGTGTCCCCCTTTGTAAAAAGAGACAAGCAAGGGCAGACTTAACGAGTTGAACATCTTCCTTGGCAGTAGTCAAAATACGCTCCGTATCATGCGAATCCAAGAGATTGAACATCACTTCCGAAATCTGCTGTCTATAGTACATAGACTGGCTATTGATCTCATCGATAAATTGATGGGACTTCTTAACCCCACGCAAGAAATAATCCTTAATGCTGTCGGAGAGAGGATAGTTCATGACTGCGTGGAATTCATCTCCGTTTAACCAAGGCTGTGAAGTGTGCCAGACCTCTCCAAGAATATAAAGGTCAGGCTTTTTAGCCAAGACAGTCTTATGGAAATCTCGCCAAAATTGATGGTCTACTTCATTTGCCACATCCAAACGCCAAGCATCGATATCAAACTCTTCAATCCAGTAGGTCGCAACGCTTAGTAAATAGTCCCTTACTTGAGGATTTGCCGTATTGAGCTTGGGCATATAGCTGGCAAAGGCAAAGGTATGATAAGGGAGCTTTCTTGGATCACCGAGCTTATCCTTGGTCACTGGGAACTCTTGAATATGGAACCAGTCTTTATATACTGACTCTTCACCGTATTTAAGGACATCCTGCCATTGAGGTGATTTGTCCCCGATATGGTTGAAAACAGCGTCCAGCATGATCTTCATGCCTCTCTGATGGGCCCCCTCCACCAGTTTACGGAAGGTTTCCTTGTCTCCAAAATGCCGGTCAATTTTAAAATAATCCGTTGTATTATACTTGTGATTGCTTGGGGATTCAAAGATTGGACAGAGATAAAGTCCTGTAATCCCTAAGTCTTGCAAGTAATCCAGATGGTCAATAATACCCTGTAAATCACCACCAAAGAAATCGCTCGTCTTTGGTTTGATAGAGGAATCCCAAGCTAGTGCACCTTCAGGTGAAATCTCAGGATTGCCATTAGCAAAGCGTTCTGGGAAAATCTGGTACCATACCGTCTTTGCTACCCAGTCAGGAACATGACAAGCATCAATCTCATGAATATAAGGAATTTTAAATCCATTTCCTTCATAATGAAGGTTTTCTAGCGTGTTTTCAACACATCCCTTATCGCCATACAAAATATTCTGACCTTGCTTGTCCTTGAGTTCAAAGAGATACTGGAGTCGTGCATAGCCAACTGAAACTTCCGCTTGCCAGTAATCAAATAATGCATCAGAAGTTACTTTGAACATCGCCTTGCTTGCTTCATAATGGTCCTCTATAAAAATAAAAGGATCTCCATAATGCAAGTTGATGTTTTCAATATTATCTTTCTTAGTCCGGATACGAATGTGCATTTTATTATCCTTATAAAGGTACGCATACTCCGACTCTGGTCTGTGATAAATGGCTGTTAATTCCATTATTCTGTCTCCTAGTTTACTTTTATTCACCTTGCTGCGCAAACGTTTTCATAGTCTTGATTCTAGTATACTACTTTAAAATTTTATTTTCAAGGCTTTTCCGTAGTTTCGAGTAGTTTGGTTCTATAAATAAAAAAGCAGCCAGTCTTACAACTTGCTACTTTTCAAATGATGATTTACAACTATCTTTCCAACCATTCTATCTTTTTAAAATCCTTATTGTTATTGTGGTCATTTCTATAAGAATCTTGGGAAGAAGCCTTGTAAATACTTAAAAACTGTTTTAAACTTGGAACGCGAAAAGTGATGTCCTCGAGATGAATCAACTCTATATCTGATTCCGAAACCCCTGCAAAATCTGGTAAAGAATCAATACTTCCAAACTCAACGCTCACACCATCCTTTTGGAATTCGTGCTCGTGAATATCTACCAAGGTATAGCCCAAGTGGTTCATCACTTTCATTATCTTGTCCCAGTCATAAATTCTGAGATGATCAGGTGCTTCCCAACCTCTAGGATCTCCAGGAACATGAATGTCAATGTCGGACGGCTGCCATTCTTCATTTGAACGGTATTCAAAACCCAAAGACCCCATGAGCGTCGGAGTGATTCCGACTTGGTTTAAATGAGAACAAATTGTTCGAAATTCATCAAATAGAGAATTCATTCCTCCTCCAATCGTTGATATAGAACTTAATTTCGTTGTGAATAATAAACTAATTTTTACTTTCTACTCTTTCGGTTTTGAAAATACTTCTACTCGCTGAGCTAGGACTTTGATTTCTACAGGTAGGTTATCCGATTTATCGCCGTCAACATCTGACTCCAATTCACTATCTGAAGAGATTTTAATATTACGTGCTCTGATATACTCAATATTATCATTTCCGACAACATCTCCTTTTAGTAAATCAGGAATAACAGATAATTTAGAGAATATAGAAGCATCTTTTAGAATCAAAATATTGGCATAGCCATCTTTGTCTTCTTCAAAGATTTTCTTATCAGCGAAGTAATTTGTCAAGAGAACCAAAACATGACTAGCTTCACCAACATAATTTCCATTTTCTGTCTCAACCTTAATGTTAAAGACCTGATCCGTCATGACAGACTTCATGGTATTTACAGCATAGGCTAAAATACCGAATTTTGTCTTGTCCTCGATTTCAACATTGTGAATCGCCTCAGGCAGAGAACCGATACTAAAGATATAACCAAAATAGTTATCATTTGCTTTACCGATATCAATCTTGTTGGTTAAGTTAAAATCGAGTTCATCTATCGCGCCATCGATGTCTTGATTAATTTCCAACAGTTTCGTAATGAGGTTGCCCGTACCTCCAGGGATAATCCCTAACTTAGGAATATAGTCTCTCTCAGCAATACCCGAAATGACTTCATTGACAGTCCCATCTCCACCAAAACACACCACTGCATCATACTGCTCACGAGACGCTTCCTCAGCAAAGTGTGTTGCATCTAAGGCTTTTTCGGTAATTTTTGTTTCCACATGCTCAAAATAATCTTTGGCCTTATTCTCCAGCTTTTCTTTATAATCCAAAGCCTTCTCGCCACCAGAGGTAGGGTTGATAATTAACATTGCTTTTTTCATTGATAATACTCCTTAATTTTTAAATAGAAATGTTAGTGTAACTACATCAGTCATTACATATAATGCTATTATATAATGAAACCTCAGAAAAGGGAACTTTGACGTACTGGAGATTGATTTATAAAAATATAGACAAAGAGTTTACTAAGAATTTCAAGCATATAAAACATAGTTTAAGTAAAGATTAGCAGATTATATCAGACGAATAGCTCCAAAATATTGTCAGTTACCTATCTAAAATAAAGAAATTATTTTATTAATCTGTCCACCATTAAATCCAGCTTGCGCGAAAATTTCTTTAAAAATTTCTTTTACCTCATCCTTCTCTTTCTTCTTCCAATCCCCATGAAATTTATTCTCGATTCGGTAACTTCTTTGAATAATCACTTTTACATGATTGATTAAAAATTCTTTTGCTAATTTATGTTCATTTTCTTGAAGAATATCTAAATTCCTTTTTTTTAATGAATAAATGTTACCCCCATTAGGATATGAAATAATATTTTTTATGATTAAACTATCCTTGTCAAAACAATCTTCAAAATAGTAATCTGTGATGAATTTGTTTAGATCTTCTCCCCAGCTTTCTTTAATCCAATCTCTCCAGTTTTGATGGGGACCACCTTTATGACAATTTATTATTATATTCATCTTCCAAAGCCAGTTATCTGCTCCATGACTTCCAGGGGGGAAACTTTCCACCACTGGCATCATATTTCCACACCAATAATAAACAATAGCAAAAGCTTTAAAATAAGGTTCTAAACCAGGTGGTATTTCTAAAGCATCATTTAATATCCCGTCTTTTATCTCTTTACCACCTCTTAAGCAAGTTTCAACTTTTGCAATTCTTTCACAAGGTAGCCTAATTGAAGTAAGGATGTCACCCGTAAGTGCAATACCTTTCGATTTATTGACAAGCAAATGAGCTCCCTTATATTTTGATTCTGATTTTTCTTTGTATGCTTCAATCTCATTATATTTTTGGGCATCCATTAAAGTATTATATTGATTAATTGAGTTTTGAAACTTAATAATCTCCCAATCATCTTCCTCATAAAAAGGATACTTCTTATAAAAATTCATTGCCTTTTTACGTACTTCAAATTCACAATTGACATTATCACTATCTGTAATATCTACTTTATTAATAAACTCATTTACTTGTATCATAAAATATCCTCCATATTTTTTAATTATATAAATCCGTTTAAAAAGACAAATAGATGTGTGTAAATCTACACTAGCTCACTATTTACTCCGTCTTCAAAAAATATCCTTGACTTGCTCAAAATTTCTTAAAATGATTATCGCTTACTTTAAAGTTAAAGACTGCTTTAATTAAGCTAAGTCAACAGCAGTCAAATCAAAAATATCAAAATCAGGTCACTTCTATTGAACTACCTCGCCATACTCTTTTATTTTATCTGCGTATTTAGTTAAAAGATTCTTTGAATAAATTTTTGCATTACTTGAATTTCTAACTTCTTTCCAAAGAATAGAAGCAACTTTTAACTTGTTTGAGTAGTTACGACTATTTTCATCAGCACAGAAGTCCTTTAAAAATTGGTTCCATTGACAAACCGAATGGTCATACTTAGCATAATCTGAATTTCCATAATAAACTTTTAGCATATCTTGGATTGTAAAACTCAAATCATTTTCTCTTTTTACTTTTCTCCAAGCTGTTGCCATATCGGCAGTAAACTTAAAGGGGGAAACATCTGTTAAAGTTGAGAAATATTCTCTAAAGTGTGCATTAAAGGAGAATCCGCACTCAAGTAAGGGCGTATTTAAGGTAACGACTTCTACTTGTTTCTTTTTCCTTTTTATTGATGATTTTTTAATCAAATTACCCTTAAAGTACTGCTCAATAATATGATTGAGTTCTTGTTTTGTACCTCTATATTCAAGCCCTAATGACTTGCATATCTGTGAAAGTTCATCACGATACCAATAGTATTTATTAAACTCATCAAAGGATGTGATTTTATCAAACTCAGGTCTACTCTCTATCAATATAACACCTCCTTAAAAACAGTTTAGGTTGTCATCTCAAAATAATGGAGTTTTAGTTTCTTTATTTTGAGGATTAGCAACGTTTCACTAACAAACTCACACACTCAGTGGTTCGAACTTACCGTATCATCAGTGAGAAACAAAGTCTTTTCCATCTTCTAAAGAATCAAACACGACAAAATCTTTAGAATAATCATTTTGGTACAATTCCAATAGATACATCTTTCATTTTCCCAATATTTGAAAAACTAACCGATATTTTAAGCAACTTACAATCAAATTATCTAGCCTTAATATACGCATTTATTATATAACGAAGATAATTAAGTGCGATTTATCCAGGATCAACATCTATAGAAGTTATTTTGTAACCATCATTATTGTATAAAAATTCTAATTGTAGGGTTAAATCTACTAATTCAGAATCGGAGGTCATCTCATATTCAACAACAAAGCCAGTTTGATCATTAAATTCATAAACTTGTAGTTGGGAGTACTCATAATTTGGATGGAAATTACAATCTACACCATATTCATCAATTTTATCAAAATCATTTAATTGTAATGAATCGTCAATATATTCAAGTAACTCTCTTACATCATCAACTTCCGAACCATCAACACAATCCATAATATCTCTATAATTATTTAGATGAATGGCTCTTAAAATCTTTTTAAGTACTTCAATTACTTTTTCTTCATCTTGGTAGTTTTCTTTGTACTCAAAATCATCGAATATTCCCATGATAATACTTCCCTTTTTTAATCAATTTTAAATCTTATGAATATTAAAAATGTTTCACTAACAAACTCACACACTCAGCGGTTCGGACTTACCGTATCATCAGTGAAAAGACAATCCTCACGAAATAATGGAAGGTCCTTCGTTTTGATATTGTTCCATTCGTAAATAGAACCTACAATGACTCCAACAATTGCTCCTAGCATCCGTTTCGTCCTTGTAAGATATCGGGAATTTGACCATCAACTATAATTTTAAAATTATCTATTAACGAAGTTCGTATAATTTATAGGTATTTATCTAATCAAATTATAATTAAATAACTTTTTTGATTCCATTATGTACTACATCTTCCTATTATACCTAAAACGGAAGTACACCAACCATCAGCCCTTGAGCAATAAAACATCTATTATTTTGAAAATCTGAAAAATAGGTATCACTTATATAACTGTATAAGCTATCAACGGGTCTATTGTACCAATCCTTGTAAACATAGTCCATATTATATATCAATAAAGCTTGTCCATCTTGACTATAGCCCTTGAAAGTTATCGAAAATACATCTCTATAACCAATAACTTTATCATTCTTATTAGAATTGTTCCCCTTTCTATATTTCTCAAAATCAATAAGTAGCGTATATTTCATGAGTTTAGATAAGGCTTTTTCTGATAGTTTCTGACTATGTTCAAAAACGATCATTCCAGTATTCCCACACTCTTGGTAGGACAGTTCAGAGTTCATCAGATTACACTCAAAATAACCAAAAATTTCACAACCACAATGAATAATAAATTCAATTTTAGAAAAATATTCCTTGGTCCATATCATCTTATCTCTCCAATCCTAAGTATGCTAGAAAAAATGTTCAAAACTCACAAATCTACTTTTAGCCTATTTTATTTTAATTTCAGGCATAATACTAAAATATCTCTTACGGTAAAAGCCTTTTTTCAATACTTTCTTAAGTTCTTTTGTTATAAGATTTTTACGCTTTGACCAGCAAAGCTTACACACTCAGTGGTTCGAACTTACCGTATCATCCGTGAAAAAACAATCATCACAAAATAAAGGAAAATCCTTCGTTTTGATATTGTTCCATTCGTAAACTGAACCTACAATATCTCCAACTATTGCTCCTAGCATCCGTTTCCTCCTTATGGCATATCAGATTCGTTACACATTTCTAATGAGTCACTCTTTAAAAATGGCACCACCAAATCAATCCACTCATAAGGCAGATAAGCTGATAAATAGCCGTGGTTATAGCCCTTTGCTTCATACAAAATTGTATTTGAATGTAGCTGATGAAATAATTTCGCTGATTCTTTCACACAGTTCAATTCTTTTTCACCATAGATATACAGAACCTGAGCCTTGCTAGCAGAAATCATATCTTTCAGCTTGTAACATCCCATATAGTTTTTGTAAATGGTCACCAATGTTTTGATAGGCGTCCTTGGCAAATCCTCCAAATAATAAGCTTTTATTTCCTCTGGATAAGCCAGTTTAGGATAGAGTTTGTTCATCATGCTTAACTGAAGTTTGCAAGAGAATTTATTGAACATCAGTTTACCAAATAGAGACACTAGAAAGATGCTGATTTTAGCTAACCTTGGTTGAGGAATGCAGAGGCTTCCATCTATGATGGCCTTCTCAGCAATTTCACTGTCTAAAGACAAAAGCTCCATGGCAATTTGACCACCAAGTGAAACACCACCGATTGCAAACAATTTCCCACCACAGTTTGCTTTGATATAGTCTAGAATCTCCAAAGCAGAATCTTCAGTAGAAACATAATCAAGTTGATATTCTTCGCCGTGGCCATTCAAAGTGGGTAGAATAATACGGTATTCTTTTGACAAGATTCGTGCTTGACGAAGATAATTCCACCAAGAACTGCCACCACCATGTATCAGTAAGATAGGAGGCAAATTCTTATCACCAAATTCATGGAATTTCATGTTTAAACTCCTTACTGTAGGACTTTCACTAGATAAATACTTGTTAAATCAGTTTGAACAAGCAGTGATACCACTTCGAATTGAAATTCACTAACATTGATCATCTAAATACATCAATCATTACTTTCGATAATAGTTATACTGATCAAAAATTTAAAATATTTTTTCCTTACCAATTCTGTTACTTGCCAATATAGTATAGATTAAATAAACAATAAAAATGATAATAAAAATAAGATTAATTTTTAACACAAAATAGAGATTTAACAAATTTGCGAACGCATGAAATAATATACAATATCCCACAGATTTCGTTTGACGGTAAAGAAGCCCTAAAACAAAACTTAAAAATAATGTATATATAAAAAATAAAATAAAAGGAAATCCTTGATGACTTTCTCCAACTATAAACCATAAAGGCAGATGCCATATTCCCCAAATTGATCCTACAATCAAATTAGATTGCCAATAAGTATAATTTTTATCAAGTAAGGGTTGTAGTATGCCTCTCCATCCTAATTCTTCATGTCCACCACCCAAAAAAATTAGTTGTATAAAGAATAACGGCATCAGATAAATGGATACTCCGTTTAATTCTAAGGAAGATACAGAAAATAGTATCAAAATTGCTAACATATGATAAATGAAATAAATACTACTATTTTCTATCCTATTAAATAAAAAATGTTTAAATTTTATATTATTACTTTTTAAATAAAAGCCACTTGCAATAGCTGGTCCAAGTGCACCAACTATATGTAATATTCTTCCTATAAATGTCTCTAATCCCAAAATATAAGATTGTGTAAATATGGCAAGAAGCCCCCAAGATATATAAGTAATTCCAAATGTAAAACAAAGATAATTTTTTAAGTTCCTTTTATCAATTTCTGTCATTTTTTTCTTCCTAATCTTGATTATTTTATGAATAATATTTTTACTGCTTCTTAGTTGCTATCGATTATAACTACCTATATTCTATCATAAAAACACAAAAAAGCCTTACAATCAAGGCTTTTCACTATTCATTTCGTCAATACTTTAGTTTCGTAGATTCAGATTCGCATGATTAAAACTAGTCAATTTTCTCAATAATGTTTCCAAGTCTATCCAATTCAAGACAGGAATGATCATTTAGTGGAATTATGGGAACACTGACGAGTTCTTCTGCTCTATCCTTATTAGCTTTATCATTCCAGGAATCATAATGGACACTAATTAAAAACTGACTAAAGAGTCCTAATCCATTTTTTATCTTTATCTGATGATCTGAATTATCATTAGGTGAGACATAGACTTTTTCTCCTAATAATAGGACTCCTGCAGAAAACCCTATAACTTTTGCCCCTTTATTAAGCATATGATCGATATAATTTTTGAACTCCTGATTGACATAAGTAGCTATATATTTTTCCGTATTTCCTCCACCAATGATGATTAGATCAGCATCTAAATAGCTATCAAAATCAATCTGCTCAGTGTCCAAAAGTAAGTAATCAGTGTTTAGATTAGGAAATTGACTTTGGAAAACTTCCGTGTACTTTTTCATATAGGGTTGCCAATTATCTCGAAAAACTGTAAAAATGACAATTCTTTCAATCTTTCTTGATGACACAATTTTATCAACAATGCTATATTTCGTTATTGGGGGATTCCCACCCATCAAAAATATTTGTTCTTTCAAGTTAACACACTTTCTAAAGAGACATAAAGTTTAAACAAGTTTATTCATAATTGTCATTATAACTGTTACAAAAAAATTATTCAAATTCCTGACTATCTCAACTTGTACAAGCTGAGTCACACACATCATATGTCTTGACTGTTATTTCAGTGAATTCCTATAGAAAAGTATTGAATGCAATGCTTATCAATACAAATTCAAAAATCTCAGAATCGGAAGCAGTCAACTAAGTCCCGAATAAAACAGATGAGTCGATTAAATGATTAGACTTTAAATTGTCTCGGGATAACAATAAATAAAAGTGTTACTAGGACTGACAGTCCTACTCCTGCTGGGAAGATTGTCAGAGATAAGATAAGCCCTAACATTTTAATACCAATATCCCATCGTATCCAACGCTTTCGTCCTCGTCTTAACGCATGCATCTCAGCTATATCATTCACTTCATCCAAGGTACGGTAATACCATAATACTGAAAAGCTAATGAGTAGAACGATTACCCCATAGAATGCTTGCATACTACCATTGTCGAAATGGGTTGCTATGAGCTGAGTGGTATAGGGAAAAAGGGAGGAGAAAAAGAGCATAATAATGGTTGCCCAGACTGTTTTTTGGCTAACTTTTTTAATGAGATGCGAAGAAGAATGGATATTGACCCACATAGCTCCCAGCCAAAAGAAAGAAATACCGTAGGCAAGAAAATTTGTTCTAAGCTCCCATAGTCCTTGCAAATCAAAGGTTTTTGGCTTTTCCAGCTCCAAAACCAAGATAGTCATAACGATGGCTAACACAGCGTCAATAAAGGCTCCCAAACGTTCCTTTTCCATTATTTGCGGTTGTTTTTTCATCAAATAGTCCTTTCGATTCTATTCTATCCAAGTGCCTGATTATTTCAGTCACACAATAACTTTATTTTTATATATGTTCAAGGCTCCAGTGGAGTTTTGAAGCATCTCGCTTTGAAATAAAAAAGCGAGTTGATTAACTACATTTCTCTAAATAACTTACGCACTCCACGTGTGCTGAGAGCTTTCTTCTATACTAATAGACGAAAGGGTGTGAAAATGATTTTTAAATGATACTGTGGAACGGAACAGTAGCCCTAGTATTGACTACTGTCGTTTCTATTCATATTGGCTATTCTAGGACTGAGATGAAAAAATCTATAAATGCTCAGAATAAAATTGAACCCGCAAATCTCCCCAAAACAATGGTGAGTCATGTACTTGTATTATTCCGAAAAAATACACCTCTGGTGCAGTGAGACAAATTGGTGTATCTTATAGTGGCTTCGTAGATGAAAGCTATACTCTACTATCACTCTTTGATGATGTAGAACAAATTGAAAAAGATAATAGACTTCAGACAGCTATTGATGTTGTCAGAGAACAGTTTGGTTTTTTAGCCATACAAAAAGGAACCGTCCTAACTGAAGGTTCCAGAAATATTGAACGCAGTAAACTTATCGGTGGTCATTCCGCGGGTGGATTGGAGGGATTAAAATGAAACAAGAAAAAAATACAGTACAATTTTCAGAAATCCGTAGCAAAGGATGTAATGATATTGAAATGCTTGAAAGATTTTTACATGGAATCGTTGAAACAGCAACTTCAAAACTTCGTCAGAGAAAACTCAAAACAACTGAAATATCGATACGACTAGTACATGCTAAATCTGAAAACCGATTACCATTGGAATTTACATTTAGCATTAAGCCAACAAGCTCATCTGTGATAATCTATACTGAGGTAATCAATCGCTTTAAAGAATGTTACACAGGTGGGGGAATTCAAGGTTTTACGATTCAATTTGATAAAAATACCCTTGCCTCTGCATAGAAAGGATTTGATATGATTGACCGTTCATATTTACCATTTCAATCAGCAAGAGAGTACCAGGATACAAAGATGCAAAAATGGATGGGCTTTTTCCTATCTGAACATGCATCAGCACTCTCTGATGATACAAACAAAGTAACGTACATGTCTGACTTATCACTAGAGAAGAAATTATTACTCCTCAGTCAAGTATACGCCGGGCAGCTACGCACACGCATTCAAGTGATTGAAAAAAACAAGCGTGTTTCCTACACTGGAACAATACCAAGTCTGACCAAAGATTTCATTTTGATAAAAACTACAACAGGTCACATCAATTTGAAATTAAAAGACATTATTAGTATTGAACTTGTCGAGGAGGTGCTCTATGAATCAGCTTGAGTTTCAGCGTAATCACCTACAAATGGACTATTATAGCGAGAGCTACCAAGATTTTGAACGTGACTTCTACCGCTACTCTAACATGAATATTCCATTGACCTTCCTAACTGATGATATCCTAAAAACAATGGCGACTTCACGTAAGAATTACTTTGTCCTCAATAAGGAAAAGTCCAGAGATAACCGCGATCACTTCTTCATATTTGAAGTAAGTACCGTAGATGAGAATCCGCTAATCTATCATTATACATATAAGAAAACTACAATATATTTAGCAGAAAAATAGGAGCAGTTCAATTGACTGTTCCTATTTTTAATATTCATAAAATCTAAAGTCTTTATACTCTTTAACAATGGAGTCGCCAACCAGAACAGACTATACTGACCAGCGACTACCTTAAATTTAATGTTTCAGATTTATTTTCTTATCTCTAATTTCATAAACTACATCTGCTACATTTTCGAGTAATCGTTTATCGTGGGTGATAAACACGATAGTTCCGGTGTACTCCTTCATTAGTATTTCCAAAGCCTCTAAACTTGGTATGTCAAGGAAGTTACTGGGTTCATCCATTATTAGGATGTTATATCTACCCATGAGCATTTTAGCAAGCAACAATTTTATAATTTCTCCACCGCTTAAAACAGATAAACTTTTTCCAATATCGTTCTGTTTGAACCCCATAGATGCTAGCACTGAACGAATTTCTGATATATTGTAGTCACAATCCTTCTGCATAAACTCCATAACATTCTGATTACTGTTGTACTTGTAACCATTCTGTGCAAAGTAACCTATTTTTGCCTTAGGCGAAATAGAAATTCCTTCTTCATGGTTTAAGATCATTTGGATTAAAGTTGTTTTTCCGATTCCATTACCACCAGTTAACGCCACTTTTGCTCCTAACGGAATTTGAAAAGATGCATTTTCAAACAGAGCCTTATCCCCAAATACTTTATTAATTTCTGCACCGACTATAGGGTATGGATTATGGAGCTCCAATGCTTTACTTTGCCTGAAACGAATTCTGCGAATGCCTTCCGGAGCTTCTACTTTTCCTAAGGCCGCAATCCTGTGCTCTAGGGTTTTAGCAGCATTATACATCTTTTTTTCCTTACTTCCTATTGATTTTTGATGAGCTAAACGCCCTCCGTCTTCAGTACTTTTTTTCTTTGAAGAACCTTTTGCCTTCTGTTCTATTTTACGAGCCTGTTTTCGCTTTTCCTCCGCAGCCCTTTCCAATCGGGCACGTTCCGCAATAAATTGTTCGTATTCTGCAGCTTGGCTCTTACGTTCTTCCTCTTTCTGACGAAGATAATCAGAATAGTTTCCCCAATACTCAGTGATTTTGCCATCTTTCAGTTCCCATATTTTATCTACTATTTCATCAAGAAAATAGCGGTCATGGCTAATAACTAACAGTGCACCTGTAAAATATTTTAGCTGTCCTATTAGAAAATCAATTCCTTCACGGTCTAAATGGCTCGTAGGTTCATCCGCTAAAATACCATGAACCTGTGCCGATAAGGCCTGTGCTATTTTAAGCCTTGTTTCTTCACCACCGCTCATAGTCTGTATATTTAATTGCTCAACACCTAGCTTGCCTACAAGTGCAAAATCTTTTTCCTCCTGCAGAGTTACTTCGTCCAACTGGGGAATATAGGCAAGTTCACCCAGACGATTCATTTTACATCCTGGGGGAGTTAATTCTCCTAAAAGTACCCTGAGTAAAGTGCTTTTTCCAGCACCATTTGCTCCTACTAAACCAATACGGTCATAATCATATACTTCTAATTCATTTATATCTAAAACATCGCGTCCTTTGAATTCCACACGAATGTCTTTTGCTTTTAATATTAATTCCATAACATTTCCTCCTGTCTATAATCGCATGCTTTCATTTGCTTGTATGCAGGGAAAACCCTGCGATTTTAGCAGGAAGAGTTACATGAAAATAAGATACATAAATATTCCTCCAATATTGTTTATTTTAAATCTAATTTTCTAACCTCAGTTATCATTTGGCAAACTATAGCAATGCCAATAATTAAAATACCTGATAGTAAAAACCAATGATTTACACCGATTTTATCAGCAAAGAATCCAGAAAGAATTAACCCAATTGGCATAGCAAGTGACATGATACTTCCGATCAAAGAAAATACACGTCCTAAATATTCAGGCTTAATTTTCTCCTGAAAAAGAGCTGTTTGCACACCGCTATAAAATGGCACCGAAAGCCCCATTATTGCACAGCAAACTACGAATATTACAAATCCATTTGGAGGAAGTATTCCCGAAACGGCTAAACTGGTCCCCATTATAAAAAATGAACTTGTTATTAGTAATACATGCTTTTCGAAGCCCCCTAATCTTCCTAATAATAAGCCTCCTGCTAGCATCCCAAATGCAAAGGAAATTTCCGTAATAGAAATATGCACAGGCGTTCCATTAAAGTGTTCCATGCTTATTAAAGGAAATAGTGCATTGATTGGCATATAAACAAAAGTATATAGTGTTCCTAAGAGTAATAAGGCAAACAATCCTTTGTTTTGTCTCAGAACCACAACTCCTTCTTTCATCTCCCTTATGAAATTTGGTTCTAAACTTTGCACTTGATTACCCAGCTTAGGTATACGTACAATTGCTACCGTAATAGATGCAATCACAGCACCCAATACGTCGATGGCAATAATAGCATTTAAATCCCAAACGGAGTATAAGAGTGCTGCAACTGCCGGACTAACAATATAGCTTATAGACTGCAAAGACTGACTATAGCCTGCGCATTTCGTTAGCTGTTCTTCTGGTACTAAAAGTGGTGTAACCGCATTGAGTGCTGGGGTATGAAAAGCTGTTCCAATGCTACGGATAAACAATACTATCATAATCATCCAGACAGGTAGCTCCATACAGAATGCAACAATAGCAAGCACTGCACCAGCTGCTGCGATAATTAAATCGGCACCAATCATTATCTTCTTCCTATCATGACGATCCACTAGCACACCAATGGCAGGTCCCAAAATCGCATAGGGTAAAAAACCTACTAATGAAGCCATAGACAAGACCATCGCAGATCCTGTTTTTTCTGTAAGGTAAAAAATAATCGCCATTTGCAGGATGGCACTAGTGATTAATGATACTGCTTGCCCTGCCCATATTGCATAAAATTTTCGTTTCCAATTGTTGTATTTTTCCATTTATATTATCTCCTGCATATTATTTTGCTTGAATTTCTATTTTGAATAGCATTCTAGGCAATAAAAAATGCAGGCCAAACCCCACAATGTGGCTTTTGGTCTGCATACATACAATTTGGAAACATTCATATTAAAGACATAGTTAAATAAAGGTATAGTTAAATAACCAATATCCTCACCGTAACTAATGAATGCTCAATATCGTATAAATAAGCACAACAAAAAAGCCTATCATCGGGTATAGATTCTGCTTTTTTTATTGCCAGCTTATCTTAAACGCATTGAGGCTGTCA
>CAUQPD010000005.1:0-44743 GCA_963519935.1 uncultured Streptococcus sp. | reverse complement strand
GGGCTACACGACCTGAAACTCCCGTATCCACCTCATCAAAGACAATACTGGTCTTCCCTTCCTTACGAGAAAAGGCTGACTTGATAGCCAACATGAGACGGGATAATTCCCCACCAGATGCAACCTTGACCAAGGGTTTAAAGTCTTCACCTGGGTTGGTAGAAATGAAAAACTCGACCGTTTCATTCCCCTCACGACTAAATTTACCCTTGCTAAAGCGAACCTGGAATTGAGCTTTCTCCATATAGAGGTCTTGCAGTTCTTGTTTAATCTCTGCCTCAAGCTGCTGGGCCAAATCATGGCGAGCTGTTGCAAGCTGTCCTGCCAAGTCAACAAGATTAATTTCCAATTTCTTGAGCTCCGCTTCCATGTCTTCAGAGGAAAGGTTATTACCCGTCAAGAGATTATACTCATCCGTAATCTTAGCAAAATAAAGCAGAACATCATCCACAGTCCCACCATACTTGCGGGTAATAGTATTCAGAAGGTCTAAACGATTTTCAACCTGCATGAGGCGATTGCCATCAAAATCCAAGTCTTCAATAATATCTTCCAAACGCTTTGTAATATCTTCTAAAACATAGTAGGTTTCTGATAGAGAACTTGAAATTTCACGGTATTCAGGATCGTATTCTTCAACACTTTCCATGTCATTCATGGCTGAACGGACATTAGCAAGACTGGAGAATTCCTCATTGTCCAACATACTATAAGCATTGGTTAGCGTATCCGCAATATTCTTATGATTGAGGAGTTTATCTCGTTCTTGGTTGAGAGCCAAGTCTTCACCAGCCTGCAAGTTCGCTGCCTCAATCTCTGCCATTTGAAATTCCAACATCTCAATACGAGCCTTATGTTCCTGCTGGTTTTTCTTGACTTCTAGAACCTGCTTACGCTTTTTGCGATAGGCATCAAAGCTCGTCTGATAGGTCTCCTTCAGCTCCAAGAAAGCTGCATCACCAAACTCATCCAACATCTGGATGTGCAGTTGAGAACGCATTAACTCCTCTTGGTCATGCTGACCATGGATATCCACAAGGTGTTGCCCAATAGCACGCAAGACAGAAAGATTGACCATCTGACCATTCACGCGACTAACACTACGACCATTTTGCAAAATTTCCCGACGGATGATAATTTCATCACCCAATTCTAAACCTTGCTCATCAAAAAGTTCCTGTAAAAGACGACTATTTTCAACTGAGAAAAGCCCCTCGATCTCTGCTTTTTGTGCACCATGACGAATAACGTCTGTCGTTGCTCTAGCTCCCAACATGAGATTCATAGCGTCGATAATGATAGACTTTCCAGCACCCGTTTCCCCGGTCAAAACAGTCATACCCTTTTCAAAATTGAGCGAAATCGCCTCAATAATGGCAAAGTTTTTTATCGAAATTTCAAGTAACATACTGACCTACCATTTTTTGACTTGTTCAACAATTTCTTCAGCTGCCTCTGCTGTTCTAGCTACAATTAAGATAGAATCATCATCAGCTAGACAGCTAAAAATCTGTTCAGAGAATGCCTCAACCAACTGACTCTTCACAAAAATAGTATTTCCAGGAATGACAGCAAGGTTGATCATATTTCCCATTAACTCAGAACTCACAATATTGTCCTCAGCTAACTGCAAACTTTTGACGATTGATTTTGGCAACTCATAGATATAGGTGTTGTTCTTCAAAGGAATTTTAACAATACCAAGCTCCTTGATGTCCCTTGAGACAGTGGCTTGCGTAGCAGAAATACCTGCTTCCTTCAAATGCTCAACGATTTCTTCCTGAGTCCCGATTTGATAATCCGTGACAAATCTTCTAATTTTTTCAAGTCTCTCTTTTTTATTCATCTTTAAATTCTCTATGTGCTCTCTCTACAACTTTTTCTATTTCGGGAGCAACTTGATTACTTGCTCCCTCTTCCTTTTTCAAATATGCCAGAAATTCAATGTTTCCATGTCCACCTTGGATTGGTGAATAGTCTAATCCAAGCACTGAAAAACCTTGCTCAACTGCCATAGCAGTGACAGATTCAAGGACAGTTTGATGAACCTTGGCATCGCGAATGATTCCATTCTTTCCAATCTGCTCACGACCTGCTTCAAACTGGGGCTTAACCAGAGCCACCACCTGCCCTTGATCTGCCAAGACACGGTGCAAGGCAGGCAAAATCAGACTGAGGGAAATGAAACTCACATCAATACTGGCAAAGCTCGGTTCCTGCTCAAAATCAGTCTTTTCAGCATAACGAAAATTAAACTGCTCCATGCTGACAACCCGTGGGTCTTGACGTAATTTCCAAGCCAACTGATTGGTGCCAACATCGACTGCAAAGACTAACTCAGCACCATTTTGCAACATGACGTCAGTAAATCCACCAGTGGAAGCCCCAATATCAATCGTAGTTGCTCCCTCCACTGACAAATCAAAGACCTGCAAGGCCTTCTCTAGTTTTAGACCACCTCGACTGACATACTTGAGTTTTTCACCCTTGAGTTTTAGCTCAGTGTCATCTGGGATTTTCTCTCCTGGTTTGTCAAAGCGTTCTCCATTAAGGACTGCTACGACTAGTCCAGCCATGACACCGCGCTTGGCCTGTTCTCGCGTTTCAAACAAGCCCTGTTTATAAGCTAGTACATCCACTCTTTCCTTAGCCATTGATTCTCAAACTTTCTACTATTTTCACAATCGGTGCTGTTTCAAAGGGAACCTGCTGGGCAATTTCTTCTAATTTAGCCTCGGCTTGATTCAGAGTTTGGTTACAAAAGGCAATGGCCTTTTCCAAGCCCAACAAGGCTGGATAGGTCGACTTTTCTGCCTGTAAATCCTTTTGCGGTGTCTTGCCGATTTCCTCAAAACTAGCTGTCACATCCAGCACATCATCTCGAACTTGAAAGGCAAGTCCGATTAATTCACCCACAGTTTTCAATTTTGCTTGGATTTCTGGTTCCAATTCCGCAATGATAGCAGCTGCTTGGAAGGGATAAGCTAGTAATTTCCCAGTCTTATTGGCATGAATGGTCTGAAGTTCTTCCAAAGACAAATGTTGGTGTTCGCCTTCCATATCTAAAACCTGCCCTGCAACCATTCCCAGACTACCTGAAGCAAGGGATAAGTTGGCAATCAAGTCCACCTTGATCTGACTTGGCAAATCTGCCTGCGCTATCAAGACATAGGGATCTAGGAACAAAGCATCACCTGCCAAAATTGCCATTGCTTCGCCAAATTTCTTATGATTGGTCAAACGCCCCCGACGATAATCGTCATCATCCATAGCAGGAAGGTCATCGTGAATCAAGCTCCCTGTATGAATCATTTCCAAGGCCGCAGCTACCTGTGCATGCGCTGGTCTAATAGCGACTTGCAAGGCTTCCAGAACTTCTAGCAAGAGAAAAGGCCGAATTCTCTTGCCACCAGCATGAATGGAATAGAGAACGGACTCTCGCAAACTAGAGGCAAACTGCTGGTCTCCATAAAAATCTTCCAAAGCCGACTCAACAAGAGCTAATTTTTCTTGCTTCTTCATTCAAAATCACTTTCTGTTCCGTCTTCTTGCATGACCTTAACCAAGGTCTTTTCAGCCTTGTCCAAAGTCGCTTGGAGCTCTTTTGACAAGACCATGCCCTTTTGAAAGGCCGCAATTGCATCTTCCAAAGCAATTTCACCGTTTTCCAAACTTTGGACAATGGTTTCCAGTTCTGCTAGATTTTCCTCAAATTTCTTTTGTTTTGACATCTTTAACCTCTAATTCTACTTGACCATCTCGCATCAAAAGCGTCACTTGGTCTTTTTTCTTCAAACTCTCAACCGAATCGATAACTGACTCTTCTTTTTTGACAATAGCATAACCACGCGCCACAATTCGGCTCGTATCCAGCATCAGAAGAGCTTCCGAGAGTCGCTTGACCTCAGCAACCTTGGCATCATAAACCAGAGCTATTTGGCTACGGAGGAGCTTGTCCAACTGAGCAAGCCGATCCTGATAGCGTTGGATTTTGGGAACAGGTGATAATTGCACCAATTGGTGTGTCCTTGCTTGGACTAAATGTTTGCTATCAGAAATCCGTGTTCGCAAACTTTGTTTTAATCGCAGTTGCAGCTGATCCAACCGTTGCAAATAGCCGTCATACAAGCGCTCTGGCTGTCTAAAGATGACCGACTGACTGCATTTTTTCAGAGCTTCTTTTTTTCTTGACAGGACATTCTGAACTGCTGTCGCCATCCGCTTTTCTTGATTTTGCAAATGGGTCAGAAGATCCAACTTGGTTACAGGTGTTGCCAGTTCAGCTGCAGCTGTTGGCGTTGCAGCCCGTCTATCTGCCACAAAATCCGCCAAGGTCACATCTGTCTCATGTCCCACACTAGAAATGATTGGCAAACGGGATTCAAAAATAGCCCGTACCACGATCTCTTCGTTAAAAGCCCAGAGATCCTCGATGGAACCCCCACCACGACCAATGATGAGAACATCTAGGTCCTCACGCTCATTGGCACGCGCAATATTTCGAGCAATTTCCTCCGCCGCTCCATCACCCTGCACCTTAGTCGGATAGAGAAGGATATCAACACCAGGAAAACGTCTGCTGACGGTCGTGATAATATCTCGAATAACAGCTCCACTGCGACTGGTTACCACACCGATTCGCTTAGCAAACTGGGGAAGAGGTTGCTTGAATCTCTCTTGAAATAGACCTTCTTCCGTCAATTTTTTCTTAAGTTGTTCAAACTGAATCGCTAGCGCCCCAACCCCATCAGGCTCAGCTTTTTCAATGATGATAGAGTAACTACCGCTTGGTTCATAGACCTGCACACGCCCAATTACATTGATCTTCATTCCTTCTTCCAGGTCGAAACCTAATTTTTGATAAATCCCTGACCAGATGGTTGCTTGAATAACTGCGTGGTCATCTTTTAAGGAGAAATATTGGTGAGTAGGTCGTTTACGAAAGTTGGAAACTTGACCAGTTAAATAGACCCGTTCCAAGTAAGGGTCTTTATCGAATTTCATTTTCAGATACTTGGTCAAAGTTGTTACCGATAAATACTTTTCCATCTCCACCTACTATTCATTTTCTTGCTTTTCCATGGGTATTATTATACCAAAAACATGCTTAAAAATCACCTTTTTCCTACTGAAACTAAAGGAAAAATAGAAAAAGGAGGCTAGGCCTCCTCATCTGATTATTTACTGTTTCGCGCTTCTTCCAAAATCTTTGCAATCTTGGTCGTCAAAAGGTCGATAGCAACGGTATTACTGACCCCTTCAGGAATGACAATATCAGCATAACGCTTGGTTGGCTCAATAAACTGGTGGTACATAGGTTTTACCACACCTAGATATTGGTCAATCACGCTATCCAGGCTACGACCACGCTCCTCCATATCACGCTTGATACGACGAATAATGCGCACATCATCATCTGTATCCACAAAAATCTTGATATCCATCAAATCGCGCAGACGCTTGTCCTCCAAGACCAAAATCCCCTCAACGATAAAGACATCCTGAGGCTCCTGACGATAGGTCTTGCTACTCCGTGTATGCGCTGTATAGTCATAAGTTGGGATGTCCACCGGACGCCCTGCCAACAATTCCTTAATCTGCTCAATCATCAAGTCTGTATCAAAGGCAAAAGGATGGTCGTAGTTGGTTTTGACACGCTCTTCAAAGGTCAAGTGAGACTGATCCTTGTAGTATGAATCATGCTCAATCATGGAAATCTTTTCATCAGGAAAATGCGATAAAATGGCTCTTGAAACACTGGTCTTACCACCACCAGAACCACCTGTCACTCCGATAATGATTGGTCTATTTTGCATGCTATCCTCCGTTTTTTTATCCGTCGTCTATTCTATCACATTTTTTGCAAAATTTATAGTCTGATTTGGATAGTATGGGGTGAAATATTTCCAATCCATACACCCCAGTTAAACTAGCTAAAAACCTTTCTTGGTTTGTAGAAATTGTCTCGTTTTTCTAGAATGGCTAGCAATTTATCTCCCTCAAAGGCAGCTAATTCTTGGTCCGTTTGGTCTAACTCAATAAAACGACCAAAGCGCACTTCTGTAGCCTCTTCTGGAGTTAGGATAACTTTGACAAGGTCACCTATTCCAATCTCTAGAGGATGGAGAAAGTCCAGTTGACCAGCCTCCACTTTTCTAGCAATTTCTTCCAAGGTAAGAGCATCCTCAAGTTGCAAACCTGCTGCACTCGTCCGAGTCAAATGGGACATATGGGCCGCATAACCCAGCTTCTCACCTAAATCAACCGATAAGGTACGGATATAAGTCCCCTTACTACATTTCACACGAAAGGTAAAACTCGCAAGTTCGCTCTCATAAGAAATCGGACTCGTCCTCTCAAATTGATAAATAGTGACCTGACGTTCTGGACGCTCCACTTCCTGACCTGCACGCGCATACTCATAGAGCTTACGACCATTGACCTTGACAGCCGAGTACATAGGCGGAATCTGAGTAATAGGCCCAGTCAGACTCGCAATCGCTTCGTCAACAATGGTTTCATCCAAGGGCGACAAAACAGGGGTCTCTGCGACCACTTCTCCGCTGGCATCCTCAGTCGTCGTTGAATAACCGAGAGTGATTTCTCCCTCATAGACCTTGCCCTCGTCCTGCATAAACTCGACCATTCGGGTCGCCTTACCAACTGCGATAGGCAAAACACCCACCACATCCGGATCCAAGGTTCCACCATGACCAATTTTCTTGGTTCCCAAAATCTTACGCAGTTTAAAAACCGCATCATGCGAGGTCATCCCCGCTTCTTTTTTTAAGTTGATAATACCGTTCATGTGTTGCTTTCTCATTCCCCCTTCAGCGCTTCAAACTTCGCTTTCATAGTTGGGTTTTTACGAGTCAATTTTTTAACCGAAACATCTTCCAATTTGTTGTTAGCGAGGCGGAGTTGGTTTTCAGAGGTGGTTAGGAACTTTTTGACCTCTTCCATGCGTTTGATGGCTTTGTCGATTTCATCAATTGCTTTACCAAAGTTGGTCGAAGCAGAGTTGTAGTTTTTGGCAAAAGCTACTTTGAAGGCATCCAAGTCTTCTTCAAAATGCGTAATATCGATATTCTGCTCCCGAACCAAGGCCAACTCCTGTTTGTATTTAAGAGAATTAAGCGCCGCATTGCGCAAGAGACCAATCAACTGGATAAAGAACTGGGGACGGACGACATACATCTTTTCATATTCGTGGCTGACATCCACGATACCGGTGTTGAAGTAGTCATTATCCGCCTCAAGCATAGTCACTAAAACCGCATACTCGCAGTTCTTTTCCCGACGGTCTTTATCCAACTCCTTGTAGAAGTCCGAATTCTTGTGCTTCTTCTCTGTTCCGTCCGCTTCATTTTTCATTTCAAACATGATGGAAATGATTTCCACTCCATTTTCATCACATTCACGGAAGATAAAGTCGCCTTTAGACCCACGCGCAGAGAGCTTGTTATCCTTCTCAAAGTAGGCATTTGGAAAGGCAAAACTACGGACCTTGTTAAACTCACTCTCTGCATAGTGTTCTAGACTTTCCCCGATAGCTTTTGTAGATTGTTGAGCCTTGAAATTCTTGTAAAATTCTACCTGTTCACTGGCCGCCTTGAGCTGGGCTTCATAGTTTTGTTTAACAGAAGCCAAAGACAACTCATTTTCCTTTTCTTGCAAGAGGAGCTGATTTTTAACTTGATCCCGTTCTTTTTCTAGGTCAGAAAGAGTCTTTTGTAGCTGATTTTCATGTTCCAAGCGCAGGGTAGCCAATTGGTTTTCCAAGGCCTGTACTTCCTTGTCCTTTGCCAATAAAGCCTCATGACTTGTCTGTTCAACTTCTTTCTTGGCCAACTCTTTCTCTGTATCAAAGTTTTGGATTTGACTCTGCAGTTGCGCAATTTCTTGGTCCTTTTGAGCCAGTTTAGACTGTTGCTCATTCATGGCCTTTTGCTCAGCCAAGGCCAGCTCCTGCTTCATGCGATCGTGTAATTCCTTATCAAACTCAGCTGTTCTCACTTGGGATAAAAGTTCGGCATACTGGCTCTCATTTACTGTAAAGACTTCCCCACAGTTGGGACATTTGATTTCGTTCATAACTTTCCTCTTTCTAGACTTCTGTAACCATTATATCATGCCTGAGGGAAAATCAAAAACAGTGAGTCGAAACCCACTGTTTATCTTCTTTTTCTTTAAATTTTTTCCAAGGCCAAGCGCAAATCTTCAATCAAATCCTCTACATTTTCAAGACCGATAGACAAGCGGATTTGGTTTGGTGTTACACCTGCTGCTTCTAGATCTTTTTCTGACAACTGACCGTGAGTGGTTGTCGCAGGATGGACAACAAGAGATTTGGCATCTGCCACGTTTGCAAGGTCAGAGAAGATTTCCAAATTATCAATTACCTTGCGAGCTTCTGCCTCTCCGCCTTTAACATGGAAGGTAAAGATTGAACCAACACCTTTTGGCAAATATTTCTCAGCCAAGGCATGATAAGGACTGTCAGCTAGTTTTGGATAATTTACCTTCTCTACCTTAGGATGGTTGACAAGGAAATCAACAATTTTCTCTGCATTTTGCACATGACGTTCAACACGAAGAGAGAGAGTTTCAAGCCCTTGGAGCAAGAGAAAGGCATTAAATGGCGACAAGGCAGCACCTGTATCACGGAGCAATTGAACACGAACAGCGATAATAAAGGCTGCTGCACCCACATCACGAGTATAGCTCAAGTTATGGTAACTTGGGTCTTCCTCAACAAATTGAGGGAATTTTCCTGAAGCTTCCCAGTCAAAACGACCGCTATCGACAATCACTCCTCCAATAGTCGTACCATGTCCACCAATAAACTTAGTTGCTGAGTGAATGGCAATATCTACACCGTGAGAGAAGACGTTAATCAAATATGGTGTGGCAAAAGTATTGTCCGAAACGAGAGGAATCTGGTGTTTATGCGCAATCTCAGCCAATTTTTCCAAGTCAGGAATGTTAATCAAGGGATTCCCCAAGGTTTCAATCAAGACAAGCTTGGTATTGTCATTGATAGCTGCTTCCACTTCTTCCAAATTATCCACATCGACAAAGGTTGTTGTGATCCCATAACGAGGAAGCGTTTCCTTCAAGAGATTGAAGGTCCCACCGTAAATAGTTGACGCAGCCACCACATGGTCACCTGCGTGAGCAAGCGCCAAAATAGTGTAGGTTACAGCAGCCATACCTGATGCTGTCGCTAGTGCTCCAACACCACCTTCAAGAGCAGCAATTCTTTCCTCAAAGGCTGCTGTTGTAGGGTTTGTGATACGAGTATAAATGTTCCCTGGTTTTCTCAAGGCAAACAAATCGGCACCTTCCTGCGTGTCATCAAAAACGAAGGATGTTGTTTGATAAATCGGTACTGCACGAGACTTAGTTGCTGGATCAACTACTTGCCCAGCATGTAATTGTAGGGTTTCAAATTTAAAATCACGAGTCATAAGACGACCTCCAAATAGCTTCATTAGGGATATTGTATCATCTTGGGCTAGCCTTTTCCAATACCAATTTTCTATATTTTGATATAAGGAACAACTATGACTAGTCTTACATCTCAAACAAAAAAGCACGATTCACTCGTGCTCATTTCTTTAATCGACATAAGTATCTTCATTTTTGTTGAGGAAGGCGTATGGTAAGCCCATCAAGAGACCTCCTCCGATAAAGTTTCCGACAAAGGTTACACCCCAGTGACGAAGAATATTAGGTATGTCAAAGTTAGCAATTGAATCTGCAGCAACACTGAACTTAACAATCGCAAAAGAAGCAAAGTTCGCAGCAATGTGTTCGTTTGTTAAGAATACAAACATGTAAATTGCTGACAAAACAAGCCAAAGTTTGGCCCCACCGTCTTTCACCAAAACAAATGAAAGAATAGCAATGTTTACAAAGATATTGGCTAAAATACCTTCAAGTAAGACTAGCTCATTGGAACGGCCTAACTTCATCTCTACAACCCCTGAAATGAAGCTATCATGTGTTAGATTTGCATAGGCTGCTGAGTGGGCAAAGCCCCAACCTGCTATCAAAGCTCCGATGAGGTTGAAGAAGGTACAGTAAAGTAAAATCTCAGCTGTTTTTCTCCAAGAGATTTTCTTCAAGAAACTACCAGCTGTTAAAAACATCATATTTGAAGTTACCAGTTCAGCATTCAAGAAAACAATGTAGGCCAATCCCCAAGCAAAAACAAATGGGAAGAGAAAACGTCCACTGCCTGGTGCGATCTTATTAATCAAGTCAGCCCCAACTGCACCCGCAGCCGTACTAAATGTCATAAAAGCACCTGCAAACATGGAACGAATCGCATACTTAAACTTACTTTGGCTATAAAGACTTTCTTTCTTCTTGCAAGCAAATTCAATCTTTGAAATAAATTCTGAAGAGACCATAAAAAACTCCTAAACTTTTATTTGTGATAATTATAACATAATTCTTGTTTTCTAGAAAGCGTTTTCTGTAAAATTCTAAAATATTTATCTTAATAATCTTTATCCTAAGCCTTCTTATCCTTTTTCATAAGAACTATTTTGATTCTATTTGTTGATATAAAAAACCAGTGAAATAGCACTTCACTGGTTCATTCATTCTTAATAACGTTGTCTATACGGTTGATTAAAGGCCTTCAAAATATCCTCAGAAGTCTCAGAATAAGCTTTTGATTCTTTAAAGATTCCTTTGACGATTATACGCTCAGTCGCATTATAATCAACACAGGTAACCAAAGTAATCTCCTTTACACCTTCACGATCTTCGATTTCATCTACACGGTCTGGTGTAACACGTTTAACTTCTGTAATCTCATAAGTATAAACTTTATCCTTATCCGTCAGGTAAATTTTCATACCTGCTTTAGCATTGACCAAAGGTGAGAAGAGCATTTGACTGGCATTTTCAGCAGTAAAGATATGGTGACTGGCTAGAGAATAGTTGCCTTCTCCCATTTTTTGGTCTGGTTTCATGGTCCCTGCTCCGTAGAACAAGTTTACATTATCCAACCCTTTGAAAATAGGGAGGTTAATCTCCACCTCGGGAATAGCGATACCTCCAATGACGGGAAGTTTCTGAGCATCCCATTGTGAAGCCAATACAGCTTCAGATGAAATAGACTTAACAGAGTCAAAATCAAAATTTCCCTCGGATTTTAAATTTTCATCTATATTTTCCTTAGTGACTTGATTGACTTGGTATTTATTGGTATTCCAGACCAAAAAGATATCGCGAATCTTTGAATTAAAAATCAAGGCTAGGGAAAGAAGAATTAAGAAACCCGCTAAAATATTGATAAATAGATTTCTGCGTTTATTTTTCTTACTCTTTTTATTTTTCGTTTTTTTATGAGACATTATTCTGCACCTTCTGTTTCAATTTCAGTCCCAACTTCTTCTTTTTCTGCCGCAGCAACCGTTGTAAAGGTCACAATCTTGGCATCTTGGTCTAGACGCATCACCTTAACTCCCATAGTTGAGCGTCCTGTTTGTGAAATATTGGCAACATTCGTACGGATCATGACACCTGTATCTGTGATAATCATCAGGTCTTCATCCCCCTTAACAGTGAGGAGACCTGCCAGAGGACCATTCTTCTCAGCAACATTGGCTGTCTTCATCCCTTTACCGCCACGGCCTTTAGTAGGGTATTCAGTAGCAAGTGTACGTTTACCATAACCTTTTTCAGTGATGATAAGGACCTCATCCTGATCAGTGATGACACTAGCACCAACTACAGTATCTCCTTCACGAAGGTTAACTCCTCGGACACCTGTGGCAATTCGACTCATGCCACGAACAGCTGACTGATTAAAGCGAACAGCATAACCAAACTTGGTACCGATGATAATATCCGTATCATCTTCTGTCAGCAAGACATTAATCAATTCGTCTTCATCCTTGAGATTCAAGGCTTTAAGTCCATTTTGACGAATATTAGCAAATTCTTTGACACTGGTTCTCTTCACGACACCGTGACGAGTTGTAAAGAAGAGATAAGCATCATCACTACGTTCAGACTCAACGTTGATGATGGTCTGAATACTCTCACCTTCGTCCAACTTCAAAAGATTGACAACTGGTAAGCCCTTGGCTGTACGACCATATTCTGGGATTTCATAACCTTTAAGGCGATAGACACGTCCTTTATTAGTAAAGAAGAGCAGATGATCATGGGTGCTAGTTGAAACCAACTCACGCACAAAGTCATCATCCTTAACCCCAGTACCTTGAACTCCACGGCCACCACGTTTTTGAGCAGTAAACTCACCTTGATCCAGACGTTTGATATAGCCCTTGTTAGATAGGGTAATCAAAACATCCGTTTCTTCAATCAAATCTTCATCTTCAAGAGTTAAGACTTCTCCGATCATCAACTCCGTACGACGCTTGTCACCAAACTTGCGTTTGACTTCGTCCAATTCTTCTTTGATAATTTGCGCCACACGCTCAGGTTTGGCAAGAATATCAGCCAAATCTGCAATCAAGGCAATCAATTCATCATATTCAGACTGAATCTTATCACGTTCCAATCCTGTCAAACGACGAAGACGCATATCAAGGATTGCCTGACTTTGACGCTCTGAAAGCTTAAACTTGCTCATCAACTCAGCTTGTGCTTCGGCATCTGTTTCACTTGCACGGATAATACGAATCACTTCGTCGATATGATCTAGCGCAATTAGAAGACCTTCTAAGATGTGAGCACGCGCTTCTGCTTTTTCTTTATCAAAACGTGTACGGCGAACAACCACTTCCTTTTGGTGCTCGATATAAGCATCCAAAATCTGACGAAGGGACAAGATTTTTGGCACGCCATTTTGAATAGCCAGCATGTTGAAACCAAAGTTGGTTTGCATCTGGGTCATCTTGAAGAGGTTGTTAAGGATAACGTTGGCAGAAGCGTCGCGTTTAACCTCGATTACAAAGCGAACGCCTTCACGGTTGGACTCATCACGTACGGCTGTAATGCCCTCAATTCGTTTTTCCTGAACCAAGCGAACAATATGCTCATGCACCTTGGTTTTATTAACCATATAAGGGAATTCCGTTACAACGATACGCTCACGACCCGTCTTAGTGGTTTCAATCTCTGTACGAGAACGAAGGACAATGGAACCTTTACCAGTCTCATAAGCCTTATGGATACCTGATTTTCCCATGACAAGAGCACCAGTCGGAAAATCTGGACCAGGCAAGACTTCCATCAAGTCCTTAGTCGTCACTTCAGGATTATCCATAACCAACTTCACTGCATCAATGGTTTCACCCAAGTTGTGAGGTGGAATATTGGTTGCCATCCCAACAGCGATACCAGTTGCCCCATTGACCAAAAGGTTTGGAAAACGAGCTGGCAAAACCAAGGGTTCACGTTCGTTAGCATCGTAGTTATCTACGAAATCAACGGTGTTTTTATTGATATCACGAAGCATTTCAAGAGCAATCTTGCTCATACGTGCCTCAGTGTACCGTTGCGCGGCTGCACCATCCCCGTCCATAGAACCAAAGTTTCCATGCCCATCAACAAGCATGTAACGGTAGCTCCACCACTGGGCCATACGAACCATGGCTTCGTAAATTGAGGAATCACCGTGTGGGTGGTATTTACCCATAACATCCCCTGTAATACGGGCTGATTTTTTATGAGGTTTGTCTGGTGTAACACCTAGTTCATTCATTCCGTAAAGAATACGACGGTGAACAGGTTTTAAGCCATCTCGAACATCAGGAAGGGCCCGCGCGACGATAACGCTCATGGCGTAGTCGATAAAGCTGGTCTTCATCTCCTTTGTCAGATTGACATTCACTAAATTTCTATCCTGCATTCATAAATGCCTCATTTCACTATTAGTAACTAGATATATTATACCATAAAGTGTAGATCATTTCAGTCTTTGGAAATCACTAAAACGTTTACATACTTATCCCGAAGGTATATCCGTGACAAAGCTTAGCAAAAGTGATAGAATGAAATCAAATGGGGGTTCCCCCCTTAATAAAATAAAGGAGATGTTTAGACAAATGACAGCAACTAAACAACACAAAAAAGTGATCCTTGTCGGTGACGGTGCCGTAGGTTCATCTTATGCTTTCGCGCTTGTAACCCAAGGAATTGCACAAGAACTTGGTATCATTGAAATTCCTCAATTGTTTGAAAAAGCAGTTGGTGATGCTGAAGACCTTAGCCACGCGCTAGCTTTTACTTCACCTAAAAAAATCTATGCAGCTAAGTACGAAGACTGTGCGGATGCAGACCTTGTAGTTATCACTGCTGGTGCTCCACAAAAACCAGGTGAAACTCGTCTTGACCTTGTAGGTAAAAACTTGGCAATCAACAAATCAATTGTTGAACAAGTTGTTGCATCTGGATTTGACGGTATCTTCCTTGTTGCTGCTAACCCAGTTGACGTCTTGACATACTCAACATGGAAATTCTCAGGTTTCCCTAAAGAACGCGTTATCGGTTCAGGTACTTCACTTGACTCAGCTCGTTTCCGTCAAGCACTTGCTGAAACTATCGGTGTTGATGCACGTTCAGTTCACGCCTACATCATGGGTGAACACGGTGACTCTGAGTTTGCTGTTTGGTCACACGCTAACGTTGCCGGTGTTAAATTGGAACAATGGTTGCAAGCTAACCGTGACTTGAATGAAGCTGACCTTGTTGAACTTTTCATCTCAGTTCGTGATGCAGCTTACTCAATCATCAACAAAAAAGGTGCTACTTATTACGGTATCGCCGTTGCCCTTGCTCGTATCACTCGTGCTATCCTTGACGATGAAAATGCGGTGCTACCACTTTCTGTATTCCAAGAAGGTCAATACGGTGTTGAAAACGTCTTTATTGGTCAACCTGCTATCGTTGGTGCACACGGTATCGTTCGTCCAGTTAACATCCCATTGAACGATGCTGAAACTCAAAAAATGCAAGCATCAGCAAAAGAATTGCAAGCTATCATTGATGAAGCATGGAAAAACCCTGAATTCCAAGCAGCTTCTAAAAACTAATGAAAAGAAGGTTCTCAAACATGGGAGCCTTTTTCTTTTTGTACAGAATCATAACTCAACTTTTCAAATAAACAAAAAAAGCCTATCAACCAAGCAATGAAGATTGATACAATAGGCTTTTTGAAAATTCATTATTTAACAGCGTCTTTAAGAGCTTTACCAGCTTTGAATGCTGGAACTTTAGAAGCTGCGATTTTGATTTCTTTACCAGTTTGTGGGTTGCGACCTTTACGTGCAGCACGCTCACGAACTTCAAAGTTACCGAAACCGATCAATTGAACTTTTTCACCAGCTGCAAGGTATTCAGTTACTGCTGCAAATACAGCGTCAACTGCTGCTGCTGAATCTTTCTTAGTCAATTCTGTAGCTTCTGCTACTTTAGCGATCAAATCTTGTTTGTTTGCCATGTTAATAAATCCTCCAAATAATTTCTAATTAACAAATATAATCATATCCTAAAATCGGCTATAGGTCAAGTCAAAAACACTATTTTGACCATTTTTTCTCTATTTTTTTAGGAATTGTAGCGAATTAGAATCGCCCAAGCATTCTCTCCAGTATGAGTTTGAATAATAGAGCCAGTTTCCAATACAGAGATTGGCTTCTCTACATAAGGTTGCAATAATGCCTTCATCTCATTCGCCAATTCGTTCGTTCCAGCGTAGGAAATTCCAATCTCTGCAACTGATTTTTGGGAAAGAGTCTCGGTTAATTCCTCAAGCCACTTTTTGAAAGTTTTCGCTCCACGTCCTTTGACGATTGGTTGGAGTTCGTGGTTTTTCATCTGCATTACTACACGAATATTCAAGAGTGAGCTTAGTAATCCTGTCACACGTCCAATACGACCACCCTTAACTAAGTTTTCTAGCGTCGAAACACCGATATAGAGTTCTGTATTATTTTTAACGTCCTCTACATGAGCTAAGATCGTTTCTAAGTCTTTACCTTCTTTAGCAAGTTTTGCGGCTTCAACAACTTGGAACTTCATCGCTTGATCTGTAAAGGAACTATCAATAACCGTTACATCAGCAGTTGAAAGACTTGCCCCTTGGCGAGCAGCTTCCACAGTTCCAGACAAGGCATGGGACATGTGAATGGCGATAATTTGACTGCCGTCTTTACCTAGCTCTTCAAAGACCTCAGCAAACACTCCTACAGGTGGTTGACTTGTTTTAGGCAGATTCTTACTTTGTTGCATAAGATGAAGGAATTCTCCCTCTTTTAAATCTGCATCCGAATAAAGCACACTATCAATCATAACTGATAGAGGGACAACGGTGATATTTAATTCTTTAACTACTTCTGGTTCGATAGTAACAGAAGAGTCCGTTACAATTTTTACTTGTGTCATAATTCAATCTTTCTATTCTTCTCGATAGGATTGGGATTTTCTCCTATATTATATCAAAAAAATGATAAAAAATCATAAGTGATCCGATGAAAAGAACTGAATTTTTGGTATAATCTATCTATAGAAAAGTGAGGAACAACTATGATTCGAAAACTTCAACCGATTATCACCATTATTCTTGGAGCTGCTATCTATGCCTTCGGTATTACCTACTTTGTTGTTCCTTATCATTTATTTGAGGGAGGGGCGACAGGTATTACCTTGATTACCTACTATCTTTTTAAGATTCCTGTCTCATTGATGAACCTCTTGATTAATATCCCTTTATTTATCCTGGCTTGGAAAATATTTGGACCTAAGACCCTCTACTCCAGCCTTCTAGGATCTATTTCACTTTCCGTTTGGCTAGCAATTTTTGAGCGCATTCCTTTACACATCGACTTGCAAGGGGATCTCATCATTGTCGCTTTAGTCTCAGGAGTCTTACTGGGGGTTGGTTTAGGAATTATCTTTAATGCTGGTGGAACCACTGGTGGCTCTGATATCGTTGCCCGTATCCTCAACAAATACACCAATATTTCGATTGGTAAATTGCTCTTTGGGATTGACTTTTTTATCCTAATGTTGATTTTGATCATCTTCCAGGACCTTCGTCTAGTTACCTATACCCTCTTGTTTGACTTTATCATCGCTCGTGTTATCGACTTGATAGGCGAAGGAGGTTATGCTGGTAAAGGATTTATGATTATTACCCAATATCCTGATCAATTGGCCAAAGAGATTAACGATGAACTCGGACGTGGCGTTACCTTTATATCTGGTCAAGGCTACTACAGCAAAAAGGATTTAAAAATTATCTACTGTATCGTCGGTCGAAACGAAATCGTTAAAATGAAAGATATGATTCACAAAATTGACCCTCAAGCCTTTATCACCATCACTGAGGCTCATGAAATTCTGGGTGAAGGATTTACTTATGTGAAAGATTAAAAAAGCTGGGAATTCCCAGCTTTTATTCTTCTTCTGCGAGCGTTGAATGGCGGAACCCGTAAGTAAAGTAAATGACTAGACCAACTAGAAGAGCAATGCCAAAGGCAATCCAGGTATCTAGACTATATTGAAGCATAAAGGAAACACAGATAAGGATGGAAAGAATTGGCAAAAGTGGCACCAAGGGAGTTTTAAACTCTCCCTCTTTTGGCATACCCTTATCCTTTCTGAGTTTTATTATTCCGTAAGCTAGCAAAATGAGATAAGCTAGCGTACAGATATTTAGGAAGGCTGCAATACTGGCTAGAGGAAACACTCCTGCAGCAATGGCTGAAGCAACTCCTGTCAAGAGGGTTGCATTTTTAGGAACGCGACTAGTCTTGCTTAATTGTTTGAAACTTTGAGGTAAAAGTCCATCACGAGCTAAGCTATAAATCATCCGAGACAAAGAATAAGTCATAGAGATACATACGGTTATCAGGGTTAGAATGGCTACAAGCGAAACATAATTGGCTGCCCAGCCGATACCAATACTCCGTAATGAAAATGCTACTGCATCGTCCACATTGAGCTTACTGTAGTGAACAATCCCTGTCAATACTAAGGTAACCAAAGCATAGAGAATGGTGACGATTGTCAGAGAAAGCACAATTCCGCGAGGAATATTTTTTTGCGGACTTTGAATTTCATCAACTGCCATGGAAATAGATTCAAATCCGAGAAAACCAAAGAACATCAAAGATGCGCCCGCCATAATCCCAGTACTTCCACCATATAGTTGACCAAAACCAAAGGGAGCAAAATTCGTCCAATTTTCAGGCTTGATGTACCAAATACCAACTAGGATAAATAAGGCGAGAGCTGAGAATTTCAAGACCACTAAAAGCGAATTAAATCTCAAAGCTGCCTTAGAATTTAATAAAACCAATCCCGTTACCAAGGTCAGTACTAAAATAGGCAGAAAATCGATATAGGTTCCCTGTTTAGGGTTAAAGGTGCCATTCAAGGCTTGCGGCATGGAGATACCATAATTACTGAGCAATCCCTTAAAGTAAGCAGCCCAGCCAGACGCTACACCTGAAACAGCTGTCATGAATTCCATGATGGTCAACCAGCCAGCAATCCAGGCTGGCAATTCTCCTAGAATTGCATAGAGGTAACTATAAGCACCACCAGTAGCAGGCACACGAGAGGCAAATTCTGCGAAAAAGAGAGCTGAAAGAGAAACACACAGGGCAGAAATCACAATGGAAATCACTAGTGATGGACCAGCTAAGGTAGCCGCTGCTGTTCCTGTAATGGTGAAAATCCCCGTCCCCACCATAGCACCAATTCCTAAAAGAATCAAATCCCACAATTTCAAATGGCGATGCATCTCTGTCTGTCTCAGACTAACATCCTTGGTTCTAAAAATATTCATACTTCATCTCCACTAAATGTAATTGTTTTATTTTACCATATAAAAGCATTTTTGTGAATATTTATTAGGTTCTTTTTTGAAAAAAATCTGAACAGAAAGGATTCCTGTTCAGAATTTGCATTTTTACCCACTGATTCTTTCAATTTGTTACCTATCAAGCGAGTAAGCTCAACAGTATACTCCATTGAAAGTTTTTGGGGATTTGGGATTTTTTAAACTTCAAAGTAAGGGAAGGGACGGTCACTATCTAAAGGACGATTTGGAACTTCTTGTTCCAAAATAGCGCGCCAACCTGATACCAATTCTTCAAAAGTCAATTGGGCTTCTGGAGAAGCTGTTGTCAGCTTCCGACCAAACCAAGCCATGGTTGCAGTTTCAAACTGAAGCATAGCGTACTGGATTACTGGTACATTTGCCTCTTCATAATTTTCATTTACTGCACGCGCTACTTCTGCCGCTTGCGGAAGGAGTTGATTGCTGATTTTATCAACAACTGTCGCATCCATCTCTCTCCATGAAAGAAGTTGACCATTTACCTGATAAAAGAGCTCAAAGGTTTCTTGATTTTCTTTGAAATTAGTAAGAACAAAAGCACGTTCCACGGCTTCAGGACCACCAACGCCTTTTACAGCGTTTATCAAGAGGTTTTGTTCCATTTGTCGCCAATAATCATCAGCTTCTGCTTCAAGATCAAAAACAAATGCCTGATCCAACTCTTCAATCGGGGCTTCTCCCTTATTCACTTTTTCAATCGTTCCAAATAAACGCTTTAAAAATCCCATTTGCTTCTCCTTTGGGGTTTTATCCGACAGATCCTTCCATTTCATAGCTAATCAAGCGATTCAGCTCAACTGCGTATTCCATTGGAAGTTCTTTTGTGAAGGGTTCGACAAATCCCATGACAATCATCTCGGTTGCCTCAGATTCTGACAAACCACGGCTCATGAGGTAGTAGAGTTGTTCCTCTGAAATCTTAGATACCTTGGCTTCGTGCTCCAGAGCAACTTGCGAGTTGTGGATTTCATTGAATGGAATGGTATCTGATGCTGACAAGTCATCCATGATAATGGTATCACACTCGATGTGAGAAACAGATTTCTTAGAGTTCTTGTTAAAGGTTACTTGTCCGCGGTAGTCAACCTTTCCTCCGCCTTTAGCGATGGATTTAGAAACGATAGACGAGCTTGTATGCGGTGCGTTGTGGATCATCTTGGCACCCGTGTCTTGGTGTTGCCCTGCATTGGCAAAGGCAATCGAAAGCATGGTTCCACGGGCTCCTTCTCCATCCAGATAAACAGATGGATATTTCATGGTTGTTTTAGCACCCAAGTTACCATCAATCCACTCAACAGTCGCATCTTTCAAAGCTTTGGCACGTTTTGTTACCAAGTTATAGACATTATCAGACCAGTTTTGGATGGTTGTATAACGCATATAAGCTCCGTCCAAAGCGAAAATTTCTACAATGGCAGCGTGCAAGCTGTTGCTAGAATATGTTGGTGCTGTACATCCTTCTACGTAGTGGACGCTTGCTCCTTCATCAACGATAATCAAGGTACGTTCGAACTGACCTGTATTTTCGTTGTTGATACGGAAGTAGGTTTGAAGTGGAATATCTACCTTGACACCTTTTGGCACGTAGATAAAGGTTCCACCCGACCATACTGCAGAGTTGAGGGCTGCCAACTTGTTATCAGTCGGCGGTACCAACTTAGCAAAGTATTGTTTAAACAAGTCTGGGTATTCCTTGAGGGCAGAATCCGTATCTGTAAAGATAATTCCTAACTTCTCAAACTCTTCCTTCATGTTGTGGTATACCACTTCTGACTCGTACTGGGCAGAGGCCCCTGCTAGATAAGCACGCTCAGCTTCTGGAATTCCGATACGTTCAAAGGTTTCTTTAATCTTTTCAGGTACATCATCCCAAGAACGGGCTGGTTTGTCAGATGGTTTTTGGTAGTAGATCAAGTCATCAAAGTCAATCTCTGACAAGTCTGCTCCCCAGGTTTGCATAGGCATTTTTTTGAAGGTTTCATAAGACTTCAAACGGAATTCTAACATCCACTCAGGTTCTCCCTTAGCAGCTGATAATTCGCGAATGACTTCTTCGTTCAATCCTTTTCCTGTCGATAGGACAGGCTCTACATCGTCATGGAAACCAAATTTATATTCACCAAGGTCAATTGGTTTTGGTTCTACTCTTTCTTCAGCCATAATATCCTTTCTTTCATTCTTCATTTCTACTGATTCATAAGACAAAAGAAACTTGTCTTACTGTTTTTCTTGATCTTCAATTGTTTTCTTAAGTGCATTCCAAGCTAGAGTTGCACACTTAATCCGTTGTGGGAATTTGGCAACACCTGATAAGAAAGCTGCATCGCCAAGTTGGTCTTGGCGGTCATCCTTTTGACCTTGAACCATTTCAGAAAAAATGGTCGCAAGTTCTAGAATTTCTTGTTTGGTCTTGCCTAAAACTGCATCTGTCATCATACTAGCAGAAGCAGTTGAAATCGTGCATCCTGAATTTAGAAAAGCAATATCTTCCAAACGGTCCTCTGCATCAAACTTGACAGAGAGGTTGATGACATCGCCACAGGTTGGATTATTGAGACTGATTTGTTCAGCATCTTCCAGCTTCCCTTGGTGATGTGGATTTTTCGAATGGTCTGCCACCACTGCCATATAAAGGCTATCTAGTTTAGAAAGTGCCATTGAAAAACTCCTTTGTCTTTTGTAGGGCATCGACTAGCTTGTCACAATCTGCCTTGGTATTGTAGATATAAAAACTTGCACGAGCTGTTGCTGGGACTTCCAAATGCTGAAGCAAAGGTTGGGCGCAATGGTGACCAGCACGAACAGCCACTCCTTCATAATCCAGAGCCGTCGCAAGATCGTGGGGATGAAGATCCCCTAGGTTAAAGGCAATGACACCTGAACGTTGAGCCAGGTCTTGCGAACCATAAATGGTCAACCCTTCAATGGCCTGCAATTTTGGATAGACGTATGCAATCAATTCCTGTTCATAAGCTTCAATGGCATCCATACCAATCTTATCCAGATAATCCACTGCTGCAGCAAGTCCGATAGCACCTGCCATATTCGGCGTTCCAGCCTCAAATTTCCAAGGCAATTCCTTCCAACTAGCAGATTGCTCATAGACGAAATCAATCATCTCACCACCAAATTCAATTGGTGACATTTGCTCCAGATACTTTGCTTTGCCATAAAGAACACCGATACCAGTCGGACCAGCCATCTTGTGACCCGAAAAGGCGAAGAAGTCCACATCCAAATTCTGAACATCAATCTTCATATGAGGTGTAGATTGAGCACCATCCACTACCATGATTGCCCCAACTTTATGTGCCATTTGAGTGATTTCTTTGATCGGATTGACCACTCCAAGAACATTGGAGGCATGAGCTAGGGAAACGAACTTGACCTTATCCGTCAATTTAGCGCGCAAGTCATCCATATCCAGAGCTCCGTCCTTGAGATAGACATAGACAAGCTCTGCTCCAGTCTTGCGACAGGCCTCCTGCCAAGGAATGATATTGGAATGGTGTTCCATGACAGAAATCAAGACCTGGTCTCCCTCAGTCAGGATTTCCTCAGCAAAGCGTGCCACCCAGTTAAGGCTGGTTGTCGTTCCTCTGGTAAAGAGAACTTCCTTTGTAGAGCCTGCATTGATAAACTTACGAATGGTTTCACGAGCCGCCTCATAGGAAGCTGTCGCCCGCTCCGCCAAGGTATGAACCCCACGATGAACATTTGCATTGTCCTGCTCATAATAGCGGTTAATCGTTTCCAGAACTGCTAGTGGTTTTTGTGTCGTCGCGGCATTGTCCAAATAAACCAAAGGTTCATCGTTGACAATCTGGTCTAAAATTGGAAAATCCTTGCGAATCGCTTCTACATCTAACATAGGCTTCCCCTTAGCGTTTTGACAATTTTTCTTCGATAGTTGCAATCATTTCATCACGAACTTCCTTGACTGGAATCTCAACGATTACGGAGCCAAGGAAACCACGGACAACCAAACGTTCTGCAGTTGCCTTATCTAAACCACGACTCATGAGGTAGTACATGTCTTCTGGATCCACCTGACCGATAGAAGCCGCGTGGCCTGCAGTAACGTCATTTTCATCAATCAAAAGAATTGGGTTAGCATCTGAACGCGCTTGGTCTGAAAGCATGAGAACACGGCTTTCTTGTTGCGCATCTGCTCCCTTAGCACCCTTGATAATGTGGCCAATACCATTGAAGGTCAAGGTTGCTTTTTCAAGAATAACCCCATGTTGAAGGATATTTCCGATTGAGTTGCAACCATAGTTAGTCACACGAGTGTCAATCCCTTGCACCTGACGGCCACTTGAAAGAGCTACGACTTTAAGGTCAGCATGGCTACCATTTCCAATCAAGTCGCTATCAAAGTCCGCAACGACATTTCCTTCGTTCATGACACCGATTGCCCAGTCAATGCTTGCATCGTTGCCTAGTTTACCACGACGGCTAATGTAGGCCGTAACATTTTCACCTAGACGGTCAATCGCTGCAAATTTCACTTGAGCGCCAGAACGTGCAATCACTTCAACAGTGATATTGGCAGTTGCCTTAGCACTACCTTCACCACGTGACTCTAGACGTTCAAGATAACTAATCTTAGAATTTTTACCAGCGATAATCATAATATGCTTGTTAAATGGCACATCGCTATCACTGTCTTGGTAGAAAATTCCTTCGATTGGCTCTGTAATCTCAACGTGATCAGGAATGTAGAGAACAGCACCACTGTTAAAGTAAGCCGTGTGGTAGGCTGCCAACTTGTCATCGTCATACTTAACAGATGACATGAAAAATTCCTCGATAAATTCTGGAATTTCTTCTAAAGCTGAGTGAAAGTCTGTAAAGACAACACCTTGTTCAGCTAACTCAACTGGAGTTTGTTCAAAAACAGTCTGCGTTCCTACTTGAACCAACTTCAAGTGATTATCTAGAGCCGTGAAGTCAGGAACATTTGCTGAAGGTTCACTTTCTGTGATGGTTCCATCTCCCAGATTCCAACGGTGAAATTTGACACGCTCAATAACTGGTAATTCCAAACTCTCAATCTTATCAAAAGCTTTTTGACGGAGGTCAGCCAACCAGCTTGGTTCAGCGTGCATTTCTGAAAAAAGTTTAATATTTTCTTTAGTCATTTACTTCTCCTAAAAGATACGAGGGAATTACAATTCTTCCTTGTAGTCGTAGCCAAGTTCTTCAGCTAGTTTTGCGTATCCTTCACGTTCCAAACGGGCAGCCAATTCTGGACCACCAGAAAGGACAACACGACCTTCCATCATCACGTGTACCACGTCTGGTGTGATGTAGTTCAAAAGACGTTGGTAGTGAGTGATAATCATAGCACCAAAGCCTTCACCACGCATTGCATTCACACCTTTCGATACAACTTTAAGGGCGTCAATATCAAGACCTGAGTCAATCTCATCCAAAAGGGCAAAAGTTGGTTCCAACATCAAGAGTTGAAGAATTTCATTACGTTTTTTCTCACCACCAGAGAAACCTTCGTTGAGGTAACGCTCTGCCATTTCTTCTTTCATGTTGAGCAATTCCATTTTCTCGTCTAGTTTAGTGATAAACTCACGAACTGAAATCTTTTCATCGTCTTCTTTACCAGCATTCATGGCTGCACGAAGAAACTCAGCGTTAGTAATTCCAGGAATTTCTGATGGGTATTGCATAGCAAGGAAAAGTCCCATACGCGCACGCTCGTCCACTTCCAACTCAAGGATGTTTACGCCATCAAACAATACCTCCCCTTTGGTAACCTCATAGTTTGGATTTCCCATGATAGCTGCAGAAAGAGTCGATTTACCAGTACCATTTGGTCCCATGATAGCAGCGATTTCTCCTGTTTTCAGAGTCAGATTGACCCCCTTCAAAATTTCTTTTCCTTCAATCTCAACGTGAAGATCTTTGATCTCTAATACTGACATGATAGTTCCTTTCTTTTTCTGGCCTACTTCCTTTATCCTTAGAGAAATCACTTACATTTCTCAAAAAATACAAGAAAAGGTCCATAAATATACTCTACTAGTATAACAAAAAAAAGCCTAAAAGGCTTTGATTTTGTTTAGAAGCTAGTGACTAATCCTTGCGGTTTAGGTGCTGATCAATGGCATCTACTATTTTCCCCATTACATAACTTAATCTAAAATTTCGAAAAAGTAGAATGGCCCAAAAGGCTGCCATGAAATAGCGACCCGTCATCCAAGCTTCATTGAAAAAATAAGTCTCAGCAGCAGTAAATAGTGCTATCACGATAAATTGTTGTCTAGTCATAGAATTATTGTACCATGAAATCCACTTTTAGTCTTCTTCGACCATGACTTTATCAGCCAGAAATTCGAATCCCTCTGGAATCAGACTTTCTTCTTCTACCTCTTGATCTGCTTGAGAAGACTTGTTTTTAGCTGAAAATGCTGCACGAACCTCTTTCCATTCCTCTAGGGAAATTGCCAGGATTTCAGGTGAAAATCCAGCCGCCTGACTGAGGATGTTGCCAAACATGGTGTTGAGGTTATCCCGTTTCATGGTTTGGCCTGCATTGAAATTAGACTCAAAGGCTAAAATAGCATGGTGTTCGTTGGCCGCAACTGGTTGAGAACCAACAAGCAGAGCCTTATCAGGACCAGCTAAGCTTTCGATCACTTCTCCCCACGCATTCTGGAGGCGAATCAAGTTTTGCCGCGCCAATTCAGGATTTTCAACAGCTTCTTGTAGGATAGCCTGAACCTTATTACGGTCTACTCGATAGACAGTCTTGGAAGTGGCTGGACGGCTAGGGACTGGCGCCACTTGTTTAGGCACCGTTCCAACATTAGCAAGTTCTTGCTTGAGACGAACTACTTCCTGTCTCAGTGCAGAAATTTCACTTTCGACAGCTCCTGAAAGCACTGGTTCAGGCTTAATCTCCGCTAAACGAATGGTCATCATCTCAGCATAAATCTTAGGTTGTAGGCTCGCTTTCATATCTGCCAAGCTCACAGTCGCTATTCGAATCATTTCAAAGAGACTTTCCTGAGAAAGAGCTAGATTGTCCATAAAAACTGGACTATGATGAGTATTTTCGCCACCTGTCTGAACAACTAATAGATCACGCAAGTACTGTAAAAGATCCGTCACAAAACGAGTCATACTCTTGCCATTTTCAAACAAAAGATTCAAAGAATCAAGAGCTTTTAAAACATCCTGCTGTGACAAGGCGGCTACATAGTCATCAAGCGCTGATAGACTAATGGTGCCTGTAATCTCCTCAGAGATAGCTGTAGTTAAAGCATTCCCTTGAGTCAAACTCAAGGCTTGGTCCAGAATAGACAAGGCATCCCGCATCCCACCTTCAGCCCGTCTGGCAATGATTTCTACAGCATCTGGTTCAGAACTGATATTTTCTTTTTCTAAAATATGATGAATATGTGCCGTGATATCTTGAGTTCGAATCGATTTAAACTCAAAACGTTGGACACGCGATAAAATAGTTGCTGGAATCTTGTGCAATTCGGTAGTCGCCAAAATAAAGACAACGTTCTGGGTTGGTTCTTCTAGGGTCTTCAAAAGCGCATTAAAAGCTCCTGTAGACAACATATGAACCTCGTCTATGATATAGACCTTATAACGGGCCAAACTAGGAGAATAGGTGGATTTATCACGAATTTCACGGATTTCATCGACTCCATTATTCGAAGCCGCATCCATTTCGATAACATCTTCTAGGCTACCTTCTGTGACTGCTTGGCAGATATAACAGTTATTACATGGTTCCCCGTCTACCTGGTTCGGACAGTTCATAGCCTTGGCAAAAATCTTGGCTACACTGGTTTTACCAGTTCCTCGAGGACCTGAGAAAAGATAGGCATGACTAATCTTTTCCTGCTCAACTGCTTGTTTTAGGGTTTTAGCCACAACTTCTTGACCTACTAGTTGTGAAAAAGTCTGGCTTCTATATTTTCGATAAAGTGCTTGATACATTAGGCTTTCTCCTCAAACATCGTAAAGTCCCATTCTGTCTTCTCAAGCAAAATAGCGACAAATTGTTCCAAGTAATCACGGTCAACGGCATTGTAATCATCAATAACTGAAGAATCCAGGTCTAAGACACCCAGCAATTGACCATTCTTGAGCATGGGAACCACGATTTCACTCTTGGCCATACTATCACAAGAAATGTAGTTTGGATAGGTGCTCACATCGCCAACCAAAACAGTCTCTTGAAACTCAGCAGCTTCTCCACACACGCCTTTTCCAAGCGGAATGCGAATACAAGAAACACCACCCTGAAAAGGCCCTAAAACCAACTCGCTACCATCAAACAGATAAAACCCTGCAAAGACAGTATTCGGAAAGCGAGATTTTAGAAGGGCACTAGCATTTGAAAGATTGGCAAGAACATTGCTCTCACCTTCAAGTAAATAAGAGAGTTCCTCATTTAACAATTGATATTGTGATTGTTTTTCTGAATCTAACATAGAACTATTATATCAAAAATGAGAAAGAGACAAAAGAAAAATCCCTTGTTTTAAACAAAGGATTTTGTGATTATCAATTTGATTAAAGTTCGATATCACCGAACAAGTCAGCCATTGAGAATCCTGTTTGTGTTTCTGGAAGTTCGAAATCACGTTTTTCTTGACGTTTTGGACGACGTGGACGAGCAGCACGTTTTTCTTCTTTTTGTCCTTCTTCTTGAGCTGGACGTTCTTCAAGAGCTTTGATAGAAAGAGATACACGTTCTGCGTCAGCGTTAACATCAAGGACTTTAACAGTAACTTCTTGACCAACAGTAAGAGCTTCTTTTGGATTTTCGATACGTTTGTGTGAAATTTGTGATACGTGAACAAGTCCATCGATACCTGGCAATACTTCAACAAATGCACCAAAGTCAGTCAAACGTTTAACTGTTCCTTCTACTACATCACCTTTAGCCAATTTTTGCTCAACACCATCCCATGGTCCAGGTGTTGTTGCTTTAAGTGAAAGTGATACGCGTCCTTCTTCTTCGTTAAGATCAAGGATTTTCACTTCAATTTCTTCACCAACAGTTACAACTGATTTAGGTGATACGTTACGTTCATGTGACAATTCAGTCAAGTGAACCAATCCGTCAACACCACCAAGGTCGATGAAAGCACCAAAGCTTGTGATACGTGCAACTTTACCAGTTACTACATCACCAACAGCCAATTTACCGAATACTTCAGCACGAGCTGCTGCTGTAGCTGCTTCAACAACTTCACGACGTGAAAGGATGAAGCGGTTTTCTTTAGGATCAACTTCTTTGATTTTAGCATCAAATTCTTGACCTACAAAACGCTCAGTGTTACGTACGAAACGAGTATCCAACATTGAAGCTGGGATGAATCCACGAACACCTTCAAATTCTACTGAAAGTCCACCTTTAACGGCACGAGTTCCTTTAACAGTAACAACTTCTTCTTCGCGTCCTACAAGTTTGTCCCATGCTTTGCGAGCTTCAAGGCGTTTTTTAGATACAAGGTATGTAACTGTATCAGTATCTTTACCAACTACTTGACGAAGTACAAGAACATCCAATACTTCTCCTACTTTCACAAAGTCATTGATATCTGCATCGCGATCGTTTGTCAATTCGCGAAGAGTCAAGACACCTTCAACACCAGTCCCAGAGATTGCAACGTTAGCTTGAGTCGCATCAACTGTCAATACTTCAGCACTAACAACATCACCAGGCTCAACTTGGCTAACGCTATTTAGCAAATCTTCAAATTCGTTCATCTAAAAAATCCTCCAACAATCAAGTTTTTCCAAACTTGACATACTTATAATTTTTTTCCTAAGCACCCGCAAAGACATGTTCATATCGTTCACGTCTTTCAATTATAAAAATAAAATACCCTAAGATATTTTTCTTTTTATCTTGAATTTATTACCTAAGAACTGGGGTAGCTGGATTCGAACCAACGCATGAGGGAGTCAAAGTCCCTTGCCTTACCGCTTGGCTATACCCCATTGATGAATGGAGAGAGAGGGATTCGAACCCCCGAACCCGAAGGAGCGGATTTACAGTCCGCCGCGTTTAGCCTCTTCGCTATCTCTCCAATGTTTAACGAGAACTATTATATCATGAAATTTTCAATAAAACAAGTATTATTTTGTCAAATTATAGTTTTCAATCAAAATTTCCACAGCTTTTTCAAGTTTTTTATAAAAACTATCGACATTTCCATTCTTTATGATGGCAAATTGGCTATCTAATTCGGCAATTTCCCCAATGACCTTTTTCCCGATCGTCAAAACGTATCCTTCATAGCTGTCTTTTCCAACAGTCACTTTTGCATCAGTTAATTGGATTTCAATTTTCTTATCTTTTTTACTCATACTGTACCTCTTTTCACTTTTTCTATTGTACAAGAAAATGCTCAAACTAGCAAGAAAAAACTCCATTTCAGCTATTACAACTGCTATGGAGTTTCTCTTTGCTTCGTGTCTTTTAGTCCACTTTGACAATCCATCCTTCAGGCGCTTCTACATCACCAAATTGGATACCAGTCAATTCATCATAAAGTTTACGTGTCACAGGACCTACTTCTGTTTCACTATAGAAAACATGGAAATCATCACCATGTTGGATGCCTCCAATTGGCGAAATAACCGCTGCTGTTCCACAAGCACCTGCCTCTACAAAACGCTCCAAATTATCGATTGGGACATCACCTTCAATCGGAGTCAAGCCCAAGCGATGTTCTGCCAAGTAAAGCAAAGAATACTTGGTAATAGATGGTAAGATAGATGGACTCAATGGCGTAACAAATTCATTGTCTGCCGTGATTCCAAAGAAGTTGGCTGATCCGACTTCTTCAATCTTTGTATGTGTAGATGGGTCTAGGTAGATAACATCTGAAAATTGGCGTGACTTGGCCATCTTACCTGGAAGGAGACTAGCAGCATAGTTTCCACCTACCTTGGCCGCACCTGTACCATTCGGAGCTGCACGGTCGTATTCATCCTGAATCAAGAAGTTGGTTGGAACTAAACCACCTTTAAAATAGTTACCAACCGGCATAGCAAAGATGGTGAAAATATACTCTTCTGCTGGTTTTACCCCAATAATATCCCCAACACCAATCAACAGCGGACGAAGATAAAGAGTTCCACCTGTTCCATATGGTGGGACGTATTCTTCATTTGCACGCACAACTGCTTTACAAGCTTCTACAAACATTTCTGTCGGAACTTGTGGCATCAAAAGACGGTCACAAGTACGTTGCAAACGCTTAGCATTTTCGTCAGGACGGAACAATTGAACACTGTCGTCCTTGGTACGATAGGCTTTCAATCCCTCAAATGCTTGCTGTCCATAGTGGAGACTTGGAGAAGACTCTGAAATATGCAAGGTTGCATCCTCTGTCAATTCTCCTTGATCCCATTGACCATTTTTGTAGTGAGCGATATAACGGTAAGGTAGTTTCATATAAGCAAATCCAAGGTTTTCCCAATCAATTGCAACTGTCATGTGTTTCTCCTTTATACTATTCAAACTATGTGTTCTATTCTACACTTTTCTAGTAAAATTTCAAGTATTATTTGTAATTTTCTGAAAATTTTTTCAACATAAAGAAATCAGCCCTCTGGACTGATTTTTTTATGAATTCGCTTTATCCTCTTTAAAGATTTCTTTGAGGTAAGCATCGAAAACTTCCTCATCTGAAATGGTGTCTGAAATAAAGCTTCCATTGCTAGTACGTTCTGACAAGTTCAAATCTTGCAATTGACTCTCATAGATTGTTCCCTTATTAGATTGGACAAGCAGTGTTTGGTCGTTTTCTTCTACTTCTGTACTAAAGAGATCACCAACGAAGCCTTGCTCAGAAACCGCTCCTGCCAAGAAGACGCGGTGTGGTTTATTTTTTAGCTCACGCAAGACCTGTAGACCTCGTTTGGCACGGCTGGTTTCTGGAATTTCCTCAATAGAAACACGTTTCAAACTTCCACGCTGAGTCAAGAGGTAGAAGGATGAGGTGTTACAGATAAAGCCAGCCTGAAGTGTATCATCTACTTTCAGGTTCATAGCCTTGACACCTGCAGCCTTGGCACCAACAACCGGAACCTCTTCGATATTGAAACGAAGGGCATAACCGTTTTGACTTATCAAGATAACATCATCTAGTTTAATCGGAGCTACTGCTACAATCTGGTCTGTCTCGTCTTTGAGCTTAGCATACTTGACAGACTTCGACTTGTAGGTCCGCCATGGAGAGAATTCTTTGCGTTCTACACGTTTGATTTGACCAAGACGAGTCGCTGCAAAATAAGTTGTCGCATCATCAAACTGATCCACGACTTCTGCATAGAGTATTTCTTCGTTAGTTTCAAAGTTTGTAATGGTCTGGCTCAGATGCTCTCCGATATCCTTCCAACGAATATCTGCCAATTCATGGATTGGTCGATAAATGACATTTCCAAGAGTAGTGAACATCAAGAGGTGCTGGGTTGTCTTGGCAGTTTGTACAAAGATCAAACGATCATCATCACGCTTGCCAATTTCTTCCAGAGTGGATGCCGCAAAGGAACGTGGGCTAGTACGCTTGATATAGCCTGCCTTAGTCACGCTGACATAAGTATCTTCTTCTGCGATGAGGCTGGCTGTATCAATCTCAATTACTTTTGCAGTATCTTCTAAAGTACTCAAACGTGGAGTCGCAAATTTCTTCTTGACCTCACGAAGCTCTTTCTTCATGAGATTATACATAGTCCGTTCATCACCGATGATAGCAGCAAGCATGGCAATATTTTCACGAAGTTCTGCTTCTTCTTCCTGCAAGACAACCACGTCTGTATTGGTCAAACGGTAAAGTTGTAAGGTCACGATAGCTTCAGCCTGCTCTTCTGTAAAATCATAGCTGACCTTGAGGTTTTCCTTGGCGTCAGCCTTATTCTCAGAAGCACGGATAAGGGCAATGACTTCGTCCAAAATCGAAATCACGCGAATCAAACCTTCAACGATATGGAGACGTTTCTCAGCCTTTTCCTTGTCAAAGCGTGAACGTGCCAAAATCACTTCACGACGGTGGGCGATGTAGCTAGACAAGATTGGAACAATCCCAACCTGACGAGGCGTGAAATTATCAATCGCTACCATGTTGAAGTTGTAATTGATTTGCAAGTCGGTGTATTTGAAGAGATAGTTGAGTACAAGCTCGGTATTCGCGTCTTTTTTAAGTTCAATAGCGATACGAAGACCGTCACGGTCAGACTCATCACGAACCTCGGCAATCCCAGCTACCTTGTTATTGACACGAACATCATCGATTTTCTTGACTAGATTAGCCTTATTGATTTCATAAGGAATTTCAGTGATAACGATTTGTTCCTTACCGCCTTTTAGCTTTTCAATCTCCGTCTTAGAACGAACAACCACGCGCCCTTTCCCAGTTTCATAGGCCTTCTTGATTTCGTCACGCCCTTGGATGATAGCCCCTGTAGGGAAGTCTGGACCAGGCAAGAATTCCATGAGTTTGTCCACCTTGGCTGTTGGGTGGTCAATCATGTAAACCGTCGCATCAATAACCTCAGCTAAATTATGCGGTGGAATGTCTGTAGCGTAACCAGCCGAAATCCCAGTCGAACCATTGACCAAGAGGTTTGGAAAGGCTGCTGGTAAGACAGTAGGTTCTTTCTCGGTATCGTCAAAGTTCCAAGCAAAAGGAACTGTCTTTTTCTCGATATCTTGAAGAAGATAACCAGCAATCTCAGACAAACGAGCCTCGGTATAACGCATAGCCGCAGGCGGATCTCCGTCCATAGAACCGTTATTACCGTGCATTTCAACTAGAATCTCACGGTTTTTCCAGTCCTGAGACATACGAACCATAGCATCATAGATAGAAGAATCCCCGTGTGGGTGAAAATTCCCCATGATGTTACCGACTGACTTGGCCGATTTACGGTAGCTCTTGTCAAAAGTATTGCCATCTTTATTCATTGAATAAAGAATACGACGTTGCACAGGCTTCAATCCATCACGAATATCTGGCAAAGCCCGGTCTTGAATAATATACTTGGAGTAGCGACCAAAGCGCTCTCCCATGATGTCCTCAAGGGACATGTTTTGAATGTTACTCATATAGGATACAAAGCCCGTAAAAACACCAAGTGAAAACAGAAAATTCTTGCAGTGAGCGATGCTCACAAGAGAATTTATCTTTTTCACACAGCAATTAGGGCGTGTTCGACTCCTTTCAAAGAATGTAGAGTGGTTTTTATAGAATAAGGGATAATTTACAGAAATTAGTTCCGTGTTCAGTTACTATATATAACTAAACTATCTTTTCTGTAGTTTAATCTTTTAAATTATATACTTTATTTAGTTAGTGATTTGAAAGTCTCTCCTCAGCATACTGAATCATCTTCTCAGCTACTTCTTTATCGTAGTCAAATCCCATCTTTTGGGCAAGGATTTGAGCTTCTCTGTGGAAAAGTTGCATCGTAGCAAACAATGACTGAGTAAGTTTCTCTACACTTGAAAAATCAAGTAGAGCTGAGAATTCCTTCTCCTTCTCTGCAGGTAAATACTGGAAAAGATACTTGTAGTTCTTGCCGATATCGACCTCTCCCCTATCACTTGCGACCTGACAAGCTAAGACTTTTAGTAACTCTTGCTGACAGATACCATAGAGATGGTCGGTCGCATAGATGACTTGCTTGCGATGAATACCCTTGACCACATAGGCTGATACCCACCAAAATTCATTGCAGGCTTTTTCAAAATCTATCTGACTAGCTGGACTTGTCCAGAAACGCTGAGGACTGGGAGAATAAAACTCAAACAAACCCTTAGGATCCTCTAGCACCGTGAAATCCGCTTCGCTTTCTACCCACTCCTGGATATGATCTTTGGGGCAAAGGGTCAAATCAATCCGGTTACCATCTTCAAAGAGCATGAGATAGAGACGACGGTTGCCTAGGATATTATGCTGCTCAATGATACGTGTTCCAAACTGGTCCAACCAAGCAAGATTACTCGTCAGATTATCTAAGTCGTCCACGACATATACAACATCATAGTCTTGAAACTCGTCTTTTGGTGCTTTTGTATCGGTTCGCGAACCAGACATGGCGACAGCCTCGACTTTTAGACTTTTTGCGGTTTGTAAAATTAAATCAAACATCTCGGTTTCAGTTCTCATGGGAATACCTGCCTTTTTAGTAAAAACTCTTGATTCTGTATAGGACATGTCTATAAAGCGGACTATCTGCTGGAACTTTTTCATTATCAAATTCTTTGACAAATTCCATGCCTACCTTTTGCATGACTTTTTGCGAAGGGAGATTGAGTAAGGATGTAAAGGAGTAAACTTCTGACAAGCCAGCTTGCTGGAAAGCGAAGTCTAGACAGGCTTGGGCAACCTCTGTCGCATAACCACTATTCCAAAACTCTTTTCGCAAACGCCAGCCGATTTCTACAGCTTCTTTTCCAGCAAAAATCCGTAAATCCGAATGGTGCAGACCTACCAAGCCGATAAACTCCTGATTGTCTAAGTCACTCAGGGACAAACTTTTTACTTCATTTACTTTTTTCATTTTTCTTTTTGAATATTTTTGTGCCAGTCTCTCCCATGAGACAGGCAAACTGACTTTTTTTCTGTCAGTCACTTTTTTGAAAATAAATCGCTGGCAAGTTTTTAGTCAACAATTTTTAATTTATTTCTTGATTGTGAAAAATGCAGATTATCTGAATAAAATATTCTTTCAATACCTTTATTAGGAGTACTAACTGAATAGTTTAAATAATATAGTTCAGAACGATATTCTTCGTACATCTTTTCTATACTTTTATGAATATCATAAGTTAATATCCATTTTTTATCTTTCATATAATTCTTGATTGTTTTTGATAACCTAGAATGATCATCATGGTTATAAAAATTTGTATATAAACCTGGTCCTTTAGTATAATAAGGTGGATCAAAAAAAGTAAATGAATTTTTTGTTTTAGAAATTGACCTTTTAATAAACTGCTCAGCATCCATATTAAAAAGTTTAATCTGTTTTTTATGCTTAGATATTTCAAGAATTTTGTTTATTATATCTGATTTACTGAATCGACAATCTAGTTTGTATTTTCCATTCTGATTTTTACCACCAATAACCCCAGCTTTTATAATACCAGATCTATTTGTTCTATTAAGAAATAAAGTTGAAAAACCCAGAAGTAGTAAGTCAGAAACATTTTTTTTATTATCTTGAATTGATTTCTGAATTTTCCACTCATCTATTGTTATGTCAGTATTTTCTATTTTATCAATCAACTCTTCAGTCAAATAAAGAACAGAGTACCAAAATGCATAGATAGATTTATCATAATCATTTACAATAATCTTTTCTACATCTCCAAGTAGCAAAAGTTTCATAGCAACTCCCGCTCCTCCCATATAAGGCTCAATATAAGTATGGCAATTATTTTCTTTAATCAATTCTTTAACGAATTCATAAACCTGAGTTTTCCCCCCAGGGTATCTTAATGGCGTATAGGTCTTACCTGACATATCATCACCTCATCTCTTATTGATAAAATTATACCCCTTTTTTAAGTAACTTCCAAATTATAATCTAGGAAGTTTAACATTATCAGCTACATAGTTAAACGCTTTTTCAAATTGTACCTGAAATTCTTGAACTTTTTCAGGATTATTTTTTGCCCAATATTTGACTGGATTATTGTTGTACTTCCAATGAACTTTTTCTTTATTAAACCATTTTTTCCACACTTTTCTTTCAGCTATATTCTTAAACTCTCCATTAACTTGTTTATATTCCGATTCATAAGTTCCATTCTTAATTGATTGAATAACTTGGTAAATTGGATTATTCATAAAAACACTATGATTATAATTCTTTGCTGTTTTCCAATAATCTGAGTTATTATCATCAAGAATATCAAAAATAAATTCCTCTGGATTACATTGAAGATCATTAGTAGGCAAAGTAATAAAATTTCTATAATCGTTTATATTTGCTTCAACATCTCCATCTAAGCAAACTATCGAATTCTTAGAAAATTCTGTTACTTTAGATTTATACAAGTGTATATAATTGGTACATGATAAAGTTGTATTTGACATGAAGTGTAATGAATTTTTAATTGAATGGTTATTACTATTCTTCAAAGAATGTATTAAGCCTTCAAAAACATATTGAGCCTCAGCATCTTCAAAATAAATCTTAATACTATCAGTAATTTTCTGTTCATTAGCTTGTGCCAACAACATATTTTTAAAATCAATTAAATATTTCATCTCTGATAACGTAGTTGTTGAATTGTCTTCAGAACTAATATCGGAGGAAAATAGTTTTATATCATGATTAGTACGTTGGTTCGATATTTTCAGTTTTTCACAATGTTCCAATAAAGTCAACGAATGTGAAGTGGCAAAAATTTGCACGTCAAAACTTCTTGCTTTTTGAAAGAGTATATCTAATAATTTATTCTGAGCGGCTGGATATAATGTCGCATCTATTTCATCAATAAGTAATATCCCACCCTTGTAATCATTAGGAAAATCATTTTTTAATTTCTTAAATGAATACAAAGCTAATAAAATTTGCCCAATATTATCTTCCCCTGATGAAATCATTTCAATAGTCATCTCTTCATCAATAAATGATGCTGTTTTCTTATTATTCAGATTTGTTTCAGTTGCAGTAAGATTGTCTGTATATTTTTTTAAAAGTATTGACTGATAAAGATTATGTATTTCTTTCTTATCCTGCGATGATAAATTGATTTGCAAGTCACTCATTTTAGTGGATCTGACTAACGGTGTTAATCTTTCCAGGCCTAAATAAATTACTGGATGGACATAATTGGATGATTTCCCGTCTTTTCTCCTAGTAACTAGACGAGGAAGTTTTTTGTTATGGTTCGTACTCTCAATTTTAAAACTATCTTTATTGCTCAATGTAACTTTAGCATGTTCTATATTTCTAACATCATTTGGAGATAATTTAAAATGCTCTGCAGATGTGGACTCAAAATCATCCCCAAAATAAGTTAGTAATTTTTTATATTGCACAACTTTAGGGTCATTTTCTGAAAGTCTCTTTATATCTTTTTTATTAAGTTTTTTTACATCTCCAGAAATAAAAGGAATAACATTATTGTGATAAGAGAAACCTTGGGCAATCATTCCTAATATAGTTGATTTCCCTGTACCATTCTTCCCTGAAATAATATTTACATATTTTGACGGCTTGAACGATACTTCTTTAATTACTCTAAAATCTTTAATTTCTAATTCTTCAATGTACATTTTATTATTTTTCGATGATACCATTTTTAAAAACTCTTTCTTTTAAATATAATTACACAATATTTTAAAACACAGTCGCTTCCTCAAGCGTAAACTTGACATTATCCTCAATCCACTTACGGCGTGGTTCGACCTTATCTCCCATAAGGACATTGACGCGACGTTCAGCGCGTGCTAGGTCTTCGATAGTGACACGGATGAGGGTACGCGTTTCTGGGTTCATGGTTGTTTCCCAGAGTTGGTCTGCATTCATCTCACCAAGACCTTTATAGCGTTGGAGCGTAGCGCCTTTACCGAACTGCTTGCGAAGTTCTTCTAACTCACCATCCGTCCAAGCATAGGCCACTTCTTCTTTCTTACCTTTGCCTTTGGACATCTTGTAAAGAGGCGGAAGGGCGATATAGACATGGCCTGCCTCAACTAGGGGACGCATGTAACGATAGAAAAATGTCAAGAGCAAGGTCTGAATATGGGCACCATCTGTATCCGCATCGGTCATGATAATGATCTTGTCATAGTTAGCATCTTCAATAGAGAAGTCTGCTCCGACACCCGCTCCGATGGTATAAATCATGGTATTGATTTCTTCATTTTTGAGGATATCCGCCATCTTGGCCTTGGCTGTATTGATAACCTTACCACGAAGAGGCAAGATAGCCTGGAACTTACGGTCACGACCTTGCTTGGCAGAACCACCGGCAGAGTCCCCCTCAACCAGGTAGAGTTCATTCTTTGCAGGGTTTTTAGACTGGGCTGGAGTCAATTTTCCAGACAACAAGCCCTTGTCTTTCTTGTTTTTCTTACCATTTCGGCTCTCATCACGAGCCTTGCGAGCTGCTTCACGGGCATCACGAGCCTTGATAGCTTTTCGAATAAGATTGGAAGCCAATTCACCATTTTCCATAAGGAAGAAGGTCAACTTATCAGCCACAATCCCATCGACAACTGGACGAGCTAGTGGACTCCCAAGTTTATCCTTGGTCTGACCCTCAAACTGGAGGTGTTCTTCAGGAACCAGAATAGAAAGAACGGCTGCTAGTCCCTCGCGGTAGTCTGACCCTTCAAGGTTTTTATCTTTTTCCTTGAGAAGTCCCGTCTTACGAGCGTAGTCATTCATGACTTTGGTAATGGCTGACTTGAGTCCTGTCTCATGCGTTCCACCATCTTTCGTACGAACGTTATTGACAAAGGATAGAATGTTATCTGAAAATCCATCATTGTACTGGAGGGCAACTTCCACTTGGAAACCATTGTCTTCGCCTTCAAAGTATAGGACTGGCGTCAAGGTTTCCTTGTCTTCATTGAGGTAAGAAACAAAGTCCTGAACCCCGTTCTCATAATGGAACTCGATTTCTTCATCTGTTCGCTTATCTGTCAAAGACAAGGTGACATTTTTTAAGAGAAAGGCTGACTCATTGAGTCGTTCTGAAATGGTATTGTACTTGAAGTCAGTCGTAGAAAAAATCGTCGCGTCAGGCATGAACGTAACCTTGGTACCTGTCTTAGACTTGGGTGCTGTACCAATTTTCTTCAAGGTTGTAACAGGTTTTCCACCATTTTCAAAACGTTGCTTGTAGACTGTACCGTCACGAGTAATTTCAACTTCTAGCCAACTAGAAAGGGCATTAACGACTGAAGATCCCACTCCGTGGAGACCACCTGATGTCTTATAACCACCTTGACCGAATTTTCCTCCAGCGTGGAGAATGGTAAAGATAACTTCAACAGTTGGAATTCCCATGGCGTGCATCCCGGTTGGCATCCCACGACCATGGTCTTGAACAGTTAGACTGCCGTCCTTATTGATGGTCACATCAATGCGGTCACCAAATCCAGACAAGGCTTCATCGACTGCATTATCCACAATTTCCCAGACTAGGTGATGGAGACCAGCACCGTCAGTCGATCCAATATACATCCCCGGACGTTTACGGACCGCATCCAACCCTTCTAGCACCTGAATGGCGTCATCATTGTAGTTATTAATATTGATTTCCTTTTTTGACACAAGGAACCTCCTATTTGTTCATCTTTTCTATTTTACAGGTTTTCTAGCGATTTTGCAAAGCTTTTCCCTTTCAGCTGTCACAATTTCACAGGATATTCTCTGACTTTCTATACCATTTCATGGTATAATAGGTCTATGATGACATTTGTATTATTAATTTTAGCTTATCTGCTAGGTTCGATTCCATCTGGTCTTTGGATTGGACAAATCTTCTTTCAAACAAATCTGCGTGAACATGGTTCTGGAAACACCGGAACAACCAATACTTTCCGAATTTTAGGTAAGAAAGCGGGTATGGCAACCTTTGTGATTGACTTCTTTAAAGGAACCTTGGCCACTCTCCTTCCAATCCTTTTCCACCTTCAAGGTGTATCACCTCTTGTATTTGGACTTTTGGCTGTGATTGGACATACTTTTCCTATCTTTGCAGGATTTAAGGGGGGTAAGGCTGTCGCAACCAGCGCTGGAGTGATTTTCGGATTTGCGCCTGTTTTCTGTCTCTATCTAGCAATCGTATTCTTTGGAAGCCTCTATCTAGGTAGTATGATTTCACTATCTAGCGTTACTGCTTCTATCGCAGCCGTTATCGGAGTTCTCCTATTTCCACTATTTGGTTTTATCCTGAGCAGCTATGACCCTCTCTTCATTTTGATTATCCTAGCACTTGCTAGCTTGATTATCATTCGTCACAAAGATAATATTACACGTATCAAAAATAAATCTGAAAATCTCGTCCCTTGGGGATTGAACCTAACCCATCAAAATCCTAATAAATAAAACGCCAGTTTAAACTGACGTTTTTTTGTATGCTTATTTTGACTTGATGTAGTTGATACCGTCTGCCTTAGGTGCAACTGCTTTTCCAAAGAAGGCTGCCAAGACAAGAATGGTCAAGACATAAGGCGCGATTTGAAGGTAAACCGCTGGTACTCCTTGTAGGAAAGGCAATTGAGAACCGATAACTGCCAAACTTTGTGAAAGTCCAAAGAAGAGACTAGAAAGCATAGCACCGATTGGGTTCCATTTACCAAAGATCATTGCCGCAAGGGCGATAAATCCAGGACCGACAATAGTTGTCACTGAGAAGTTAACTGAGATTGATTGAGCATAAATCGCTCCCCCAATTCCACCAAGGAAACCTGAAATAACAACCCCAAGATATCTCATTTTGTAGACATTGATCCCCAAGGTATCCGCTGCTTGAGGGTGTTCACCAACAGAGCGAAGACGAAGACCAAAGCGGGTCTTAAAGAGAATAAACCAAGCAAGGAAAGAGAAGGCAATCGCGATATAACCTAGTAGACTGGTTGACTTGAAGAAGATATCTCCAATCACTGGGATATCAGCCAAAACTGGGAAATCAAAACGTCCAAAAGTCTGGCTTAAGTTATCCGTTTGTCCTTTGTTATAAAGAACTTTAACCAAGAAAACTGCTAGGGCAGGAGCCATCAAGTTCAATACTGTACCACTGACAACATGGTCCGCACGGAAATGAACTGTAGCGACGGCATGGATGAGGGAGAAAATAGCTCCCACGATACCAGCAACTAACAAGGAAATCCAAGGAGTCGCTGCTCCAAGTTGTTCTGCAAACTCAAGGTTAAAGACAACCCCAGAAAAGGCTCCCATAACCATAATTCCTTCAAGACCGACGTTAACGACACCACCACGTTCAGAGAAAACTCCTCCGATACTCGTAAAAATAAGTGGTGCTGAGTAAATCAGCATAGAAGAGACCAAGAGGGTGAGTAATGTTGTAATAGACATCCTTACTTACCTCCTTTAACTTGTTTTTTAGGTTTGACAAAGCGTTCGATAATGTAGTGAACGCTGACAAAGAAGATAATAGACGCTGTTACAATGCTAACAAGCTCAGACGGAACTTGCGCTGCGTTCATACCCGGTGCACCAACTTGTAGAACACCAAATAAGAAGGCTGCAAAGAGAATTCCAATTGGTGAATTTCCAGCAAGCAAACTAACTGCCATCCCGTTAAATCCGATAGCTAATGATGATCCCTGAACGTAAACGTTTTGGAAGGTTCCAAGACCTTCGACCGCTCCACCAAGACCAGCCAAGGCACCAGAGATAATCATTGATAGAATGATTGTACGTTTTGCTGAAATACCAGCGTACTCTGAAGCATGGGGATTAAGACCAACTGCACGAATTTCAAAACCGAGAGTCGTTTTCTTGAGCAAGAACCAAATCACGCCAACAGCAATGATTGCAAAGAAAATTCCGATATTCATACGGGAATTTCCAGTCAACTCTGATAACCATGATGTCTGGTATGTAGCATTGGCACTAACACGAATCGTTGAGTCTGTACTTTGCATAATATCTTTCGGAAAGGCATGAATAAAGGCATTTCCCACATACAATACAATGTAGTTCATCATGATGGTCACGATAACCTCTGACGTACCGAGATAGGCTCTGAGGATACCTGGAATCGCACCAACAATTCCACCTGCAATCAAAGCAATGATCACTGTCAATGGAATCAAAACGAGACGAGGCATATCTGGATTTGACAAGGCAAACCAACCACTGAGAATCCAGCCTGCAAGTGCTTGACCAGGAAGTCCAACGTTAAAGAAACCTGCTCGACTGGCAACTGCGAAACCAAGACCTATCAAGACAAGAGGACCCATGGCACGGAAAATTTCTCCAATTCCACGGAGGCTACCAAAAGCTGTATAGAACAACTCCTCATAACCCCAGATAGCATCATATCCGAAGATCCACATGACAATGGCTCCGAGCAAGATTCCTAAGAATACGGAAATCAAGGGAACCGAAATTTGTTGTAATTTTTTAGACATCACTCTTCTCCTTTCCCAAGTTTCCACCTGCCATCAAGACACCAAGTTCTTGTTTGTTAGTTGTTTCTGGCGATACAATACCTTGAATCTTACCATCGTGAATAACAGCAATTCGGTCTGAAACATTTAAAATCTCATCCAATTCAAAGCTGACAACAAGGACTGCCTTCCCGTTATCACGTTCTTCAATCAAACGTTTGTGGATATATTCAATGGCACCGACATCCAAACCACGAGTTGGCTGGCTGACGATAAGGAGATCAGGATCACGATCAATCTCACGAGCGATAATCGCTTTTTGTTGATTTCCTCCTGAAAGAGCTGCCGCTGGAACAAATTCGCTTGCCGCACGGACGTCAAATTCTTCCATCAATTTCTTAGCATGTGAAGTGATATTGGCATAGTTCAAGATACCATTCTTGCTGAGTGGTTCTTTGTAGTAGGTTTGAAGAGCGATATTTTCTGAAATCATCATCTCCAAAATCAAGCCATCCCGGTGGCGGTCTTCAGGAACATGCCCCACACTGAGTTCTGTAATTTGTCGAGGATGCATCCCCACGATTGATTTTCCTTTTAATTCAACGCTACCTGACTCAATCTTACGAAGACCTGTAATGGCTTGAATGAGTTCAGACTGACCATTGCCATCAATACCTGCAATACCGACAATTTCACCAGCACGAACATCCAAAGAAAGATTCTTCACAGCTGGTACACCGCGGTTTTCATTGACAGCCAAGTCTTTGATAGACAAGACCACTTCTTTTGGTTGTGGTGCTTGTTTTTCCGTTTTAAAGGAGACTGAGCGTCCAACCATCATTTCTGCCAAGTCCGCATTTGTTGCTCCTACGATTTCAACCGTCTGGATTGATTTCCCACGACGGATAACCGTCACTCGATTCGATACCGCACGAATCTCATCCAATTTATGGGTAATCAAAATGATAGACTTCCCTTCTTTGACAAGGTTTTTCATGATTGCCATCAACTCATCAATCTCTGAAGGAGTCAATACGGCTGTAGGTTCGTCAAAGATAAGGATATCAGCACCACGATAGAGTGTTTTCAAGATTTCTACACGTTGTTGGGCACCAACGGAAATATCCGCCACCTTAGCAGCAGGATCTACTGCCAAACCATAACGTTCAGAAAGAGCCTTGATTTCTTTAGTAGCACCAGCTATATCTAGAACACCATTTTTAGTGATTTCACTCCCTAAAATGATATTCTCAGCTACTGTAAAAGCCTCAACCAACATAAAATGTTGGTGAACCATCCCAATTCCAAGACCAGCGGCTTTAGATGGTGAGTCTAGTTTTACAACCTGACCATTCACCACAATTTCACCACTCGTTGGTTCAAGAAGTCCTGCCAGCATATTCATCAGAGTGGATTTACCCGCTCCATTTTCTCCTAAAAGTGCATGGATTTCACCTTTTCGCAGTTGCAAGTTGATTTTGTCGTTTGCTACAAATTCACCAAACACCTTGGTAATATCCCGCATCTCAATGACATTTTCGTGTGCCATGTGCTCTTCCTTTCAGAGGTTTATTTTATTTCAATAAAACCTGCTAATCACATTAACAAGCTTTATTGAGACAAAAATTGCCTCAATTCTTAAAGAAGCGACCGATGGCCGCTTCCTAAGAAATGACTTTTATCCATTATTTTTCAGGAACTTTTACGCTTCCGTCAAGGATTTTAGCTTTTGCATCTTCAACAGCTTTTTTACCTTCTTCTGAAAGGTTTGTTACTGCTAGCTCAACCCCTTTATCTTTCAATGAGTAAACAATCACTTGTCCACCAGGGAATTCACCTTTTTCTGTTTTGTTGGCAATATCTTTTACAGTTGTACCAACTTGTTTCAATGTAGATACAAGAACGAAGTTAGATTCTTTACCATCTTTAGAAGTGTATTTACCTTCTGCTGCTTGGTCACGGTCTACACCGATAACCCAAACTTTTTCGTCTTCATTTTTGTTTTCATTTAATGATTTTGCTTCAGCAAAGACACCAGCACCTGTACCACCAGCTGCTTGGTAGACAACGTCTGCACCGGCAGCGTATTGAGCTGCTGCGATTGTTTTACCTTTGGCAGCATCACCAAATGAACCAGCGTAGTCAACTTGGACTTTGATAGATGGGTCTACTGACTCAACACCAGCTTTGAATCCAGCTGCAAAACGTGAAATAACTTCAGATTCGATACCACCTACAAAACCAACTTGTTTTGTTTTCGTAGTTTTCGCTGCTGCAACACCAGCAAGGTAAGCTGCTTCGTTATCCGCAAATCTTACGCTCGCAACATTCTTTTGACCTTCAATCACATCATCAATCAAGACATAGTTTAGGTCAGAGTGGTCTTTTGCTGCTTCCTCAACTGCATTGTGAAGGGCAAAACCAACACCGAAGATCAGGTTGTAACTTCCAGCCGCTTGTTGCAAGTTGTTAGCATAGTCTGCTTCGCTTGTTGATTGGAAGTAAGTATAACCTTTATCTTTAGAAAGATTGTGTTCTTTACCCCAGTCTTGCAAACCTTCCCAAGCTGATTGGTTAAATGATTTATCATCAACACCACCAGTATCTGTTACGATTGCTGCTTTGGTCTTCATTTCTGATGAAGATGAAGCTGCGTTACGAGAAGAGCGGTTACCACATGCAGCAAGTCCAACTGCTGCTACTGCAACTAGACCAAGGCCTAGCCATTGTTTCTTGTTCATTACTGAACCTCCTAAATAAGATGTGCAACGATGTTGCAAGTATGGATTGTTTGGTCACA
>CAUQPD010000004.1:0-45122 GCA_963519935.1 uncultured Streptococcus sp. | reverse complement strand
GCCTTATTGGTATTGATTAGTAGAAATCTAGGTCTATCATTCTAAACCATTGGCCCGCTTGGAAAAGATGAATACTAGCGTATCCATCTTTTTCTTTTTATGGTAAAATAGAGGGATAATATGGTAGAGAACCTTAAGGGAGTAACCGTTATGTCCAATAAAGTCAACCACGGAAAAACAGCTATTTGTGGAATTATCAATGTAACACCAGATTCTTTTTCGGATGGTGGGCAGTTTTTTGCTCTTGAGCAGGCGCTCCAGCAAGCTCGTAAATTGATAGCAGAAGGAGCGAGCATGCTAGATATCGGTGGAGAATCGACTCGGCCGGGTAGTAGCTATGTTGAGATAGAAGAGGAAATCCAGCGTGTTGTTCCAGTGATTAAAGCTATCCGTGAGGAAAGTGATGTTCTCATTTCTATCGATACATGGAAAAGTCAGGTGGCAGAGGCTGCCTTGAAAGCTGGTGCCAATCTGGTCAATGATATCACTGGTCTCATGGGAGATGAGAAAATGGCGGATGTGGTTGCTAAGGCTAGAGCGAAAGTGGTTATCATGTTTAATCCAGTTATGGCTCGACCTCAGCACTCTAGCTCGCTCATATTCCCTCATTTTGGCTTTGGACAAGCTTTTACAGAGGAAGAGTTAGCTGACTTTGAAAAAATGCCAATCGAAGACTTGATGGAGGCTTTCTTTGAACGAGCTCTAGCGAGAGCGGATCAAGCTGGGATTGCAAGAGAAAATATTCTGCTGGATCCAGGGATTGGCTTTGGTCTGACCAAGAAGGAAAATCTACTCCTTCTACGGGATCTAGATAAACTACACCAGCAAGGCTATCCGATCTTTCTTGGAGTTTCGCGTAAGCGATTTGTTATCAATATCCTGGAAGAAAATGGTTTTGAAGTTAATCCTGAAACGGAAGTCGGTTTTCGTAATCGAGACATAGCTTCGGCTCATGTAACTAGTATCGCTGCGAGACAGGGTGTCGAAGTAGTGCGCGTGCACGATGTAGCCAGTCACAGGATGGCGGTTGAAATTGCGTCAGCCATTCGTTTGGCAGATGATGCAGAAAATCTAGATTTAAAACAATATAAATAAGATGAACGAAATTCAAAACAATCAGTGGATTGCCCACTACCGGACGGACCAACCACATTTTGGCTTGGAACGCATGGTAGAACTCCTAGCTCTGCGAGGCAATCCCCATCTCAAACTCAAGGTCATCCATATCGGAGGGACCAACGGCAAGGGGTCTACCATTGCTTTTTTGAAAAAGATGCTGGAAAAGCTAGGACTGAGAGTTGGGGTGTTCAGCTCGCCCTATCTCATTCATTATACGGATCAGATTAGCATCAATGGGGAATCTATCCCCGAGGCTAGGCTAGAAGCCCTCATGGCAGACTATCAGTCTTTGCTTGAGGGAGAATCGGCTGACAATTTGCAGGGAACAACCGAGTTTGAGATTATCACAGCTCTAGCTTATGATTACTTTGCCTTAGAGCAAGTAGATGTGGCTATCATGGAAGTCGGCATGGGTGGTCTTTTGGATAGTACTAATGTTTGTCAGCCAATTTTGACAGGGATTACGACCATTGGACTGGACCATGTAGCCCTACTTGGGGACACCTTGGGGGCCATAGCAGAGCAGAAGGCTGGTATTGTCAAACAAGGTATTCCTTTGGTGACAGGTCATATTGTTCCAGAAGCCTTGACTGTGATAGACTCTATTGCAGAAGCTAAAAATGCGCCGAGACTTGCCTATGGGAGAGATTATCAGGTCGGTCACCAAGAAAGTGTGGTGACGGGCGAGGTTTTTGACTATACAAGTCCTGTCAGACAAGGTCGCTTTCAAACAGGTCTGCTTGGTTTGCACCAGATAGAGAATGCGGGGATGGCGCTTGCCCTCCTAGACACTTATTGCCAGGAGACTGGGCGGGAGTTAGCAAGTAATGACTTGGTTGCTCAAGCTTTGAAAGAAACCAGATGGCCAGGGCGTTTGGAGGTCGTGTCTAGCGACCCATTGTTGCTTTTGGATGGGGCCCACAATCCTCATGCTATCAAGGCTTTATTAGCAAACTTGCAAGAACGCTTTGCGGATTATCATAAGGAAATCCTCTTTACGTGTATTAAAACCAAGGCTTTGGAGGATATGCTGGATTTGCTAGAAACGGTGCCAGGTAGTCAATTGACTTTAACCCATTTTGACGATAGTCGGGCGACGGATGAAAGCGTGCTGAAAGAGACAGCCAAGTCTAGAAATCTCAATTACCAAAGTTGGCAGGATTTTCTAGAGCAGAAATTGACAGATAAAAATGAAGAGAAACAAACAGTTAGGATTGTCACGGGTTCCTTGTATTTCTTGAGCCAAGTGAGAGCCTATCTGATGGAGAGGAAGAACGAGAATGGATACACAAAAGATTGAAACAGCTGTAAAAATGATTATCGAGGCTGTAGGAGAGGACGCTAACCGCGAGGGCTTGCAGGAAACACCTGCTCGTGTAGCCCGTATGTACCAAGAGATTTTTTCAGGTCTTGGCCAAACTGCTGAGGAACACTTGTCAAAATCCTTTGAGATTATTGATGACAATATGGTAGTGGAAAAGGATATTTTTTTCCACACCATGTGTGAACACCACTTCTTGCCCTTTTATGGGAGAGCGCACATTGCCTACATTCCAGATGGACGTGTAGCAGGCTTGTCTAAGCTAGCCCGTACGGTTGAAGTTTATTCGAAAAAACCACAAATTCAAGAGCGGTTAAATATCGAAGTAGCCGATGCCTTGATGGACTATCTGGGGGCTAAGGGAGCCTTTGTTGTCATTGAGGCGGAACATATGTGTATGAGTATGCGTGGTGTCAGAAAGCCAGGCACGGCAACCTTGACGACAGTAGCTCGTGGTCTATTTGAAACAGATAAGGACCTCCGAGATCAGGCTTATCGTTTAATGGGACTATAATACTCTTCGAAAATCAAATTCAAACCACGTCAGCTTCCATCTGCAACCTCAAAACGGTGTTTTGAGCAGCCTGCGGCTAGCTTCCTAGTTTGCACTTTGATTTTCATTGAGTATAAAAAGAATCCGCTATAAGCGGATTTTTCTAGAAAGGACTAGTTATGGATCAGCTAAAGATTAAAGATTTGGAAATATTTGCTTATCACGGACTCTTTCCAAGTGAGAAGGAATTGGGGCAAAAGTTTGTTATTTCCGCACGCTTATCCTATGATATGACCAAGGCGGCGACAGACTTGGATTTAACAGCCTCTGTCCATTACGGAGAACTGTGTCAGCAGTGGACGACTTGGTTTCAGGAAACCACTGAGGACTTGATTGAAACGGTAGCCTACAAACTAGTTGAACGTACCTTTGAGACCTATCCTCTTGTCCAAGAGATTGAGTTGGAACTAAAAAAACCTTGGGCTCCAGTGCATTTGCCATTGGATACCTGCTCGGTGACCATTCGCCGTCGTAAGCAGCGAGCCTTTATCGCCCTAGGAAGTAATATGGGAGACAAGAAAGCGAACTTGGAACAAGCTATTGATAAACTGCGGACTCGAGGTATCCATATTCTCAAAGAGTCCAGTGTCTTGGCGACGGAGCCTTGGGGTGGTGTGGAACAAGATAGCTTTGCCAATCAGGTGATTGAAGTAGAAACCTGGCTACCAGCACCAGTCTTGTTAGAAACATTGTTAGCCATTGAGTCAGAAATGGGACGGGTTAGAGAAGTGCATTGGGGGCCTCGCTTGATTGATTTGGACTTGCTTTTTGTGGAGGACCAGATTATTTACACAGACGAGCTCATCTTGCCTCATCCTTATATAGCAGAACGCCTCTTTGTTCTTGAGCCGTTAGTGGAAATAGCTCCCCATTTTATCCATCCGATCCTAAAGCAACCAATTCGTTACTTGGTTGACCAGTTGGAGCAAGGAAATGCCTAAGCTTTCCGAGACCTATAGCAAGTGGAAGAGTATCGGGGAGGGACTGCTTGCTATTGTTTTAGGGCTTCTCTTGATTCGTTTTGGACAAGTTATTCCGCGAATGGGGTACCAGTTGCTGATGGGTTACTTTTCCTTGTCAGCAGTTTGGCACTTGTTGACTCGCTGGTTTCAAGATAAAAAACGTCGGGAAAATATCTTTGTAACCTTGGGCAAGCTGGTGGTTGCGGCTCTCGTATTTGACTCTATCATCTTGCAAGACCTTGCCCTCTATCTCCTAGTCTTTATCATTGCGAGCTACCAGCTGTTTACGGGCATCATTAGTCTTGTGACTTGGTCTCTCTATCGAAAAAATGCCATTCATCCTCGGCTCCATCATCTCTTCGATGCTGTATGGATGATAGGATTCGGTCTTTATAGCATCTCTCCATTTCACGATGCAGCGAATTTTGAATTGCTCTTGCTTGGATTTTACTTGCTCATGCTAGGAGCCAGTAGCCTCCGGGACGGTTTCTTTTTTGAAAGGATAGAAAACAATCCCAAGCTGAAACGACGTATGCGAATGACTCTGCCGATCTTTGTGACGGCTCTGATTCCTATCAGCACCTTGCGCAAACTAAATGAGTGGCTGGCAAATCATGAAAGCCAAGAAGGGGAAGTTCATTCAGAAAGAAAAAATGATCAGACGGTTGATCTGGAAATTTTTGTCCATACCTCAGAAACCTCCTTCTTCCTTGCTATGGGACATGTGGATATTTGTTATCAAGGGACAGTTATTTCCTATGGTTCCTATGATCCCCGCTCGGAGCGTTTATTCGGTATGGTTGGAGATGGTGTTTTGTTTAAGGCTAATCGGGAAAAATACATCGAACTCTGCAAGAGGGAAAGTCAGAAGACCTTGTTTGCTTATGGTCTGAGTTTGACGGACCAACAGAAAACAGCTATCCAAGCTCGCCTAGCAGAGATAGAAGACCTGTTAATTCCTTGGGAACCAAGCTCGCAGTTGATGAAAAGAAGAGAGGGAGAGGTCAAGCATACCTACTCCTACCAACTGAAAGAGGAAGCAGATGCGACCCTCTATAAATTCAGCTCATCCGAGTTTAAGACCTACTTTGTTCTCAGTACCAATTGTGTCTTGCTGGCAGACTCTATCGTAGGAAAAGCTGGGACTGATATATTGAGTCCCCAAGGTTTCATTGTGCCAGGGACTTATCAGGATTACCTTGATTTAGAGTATACAAAACCCAATGGTCTAGTTGTTAGTCGATCCATTTATTAGAAAAAGAAAACTCTAGTTCCTCAGCAGTTTGCGCCGAGAAGCTAGAGTTTTTAAAATAGGTCATTTTCTTCTGGGAGGAGGATGGTTTCTCTGCCGTCTAGGTCTAAAACAAGGACCCTAGGCGGGTAAAGCGGGTCGAAAGGATGATTGAAATCAAAATCAATACTAGTCGGAAGGTGCTGACTAGAAAAATGGAAGGTGATGGTTCCCTTATTGTTGAGCAGTTGAAACTCAAGTTCTTCTTCTAGTTCAAAGACATTTTTCAGGAAATGATCGATAATATACCATAAAGAGTCAATGACATCATCAGGCAAGCTGGTCACGACACCAAAACTAGCGGAACGTCTCTGTGTATTTGTAAAAGCCATGTTTTCCTCCCCCTTTTATTTTCCTTATCATACAGCAAAATGTCTTAAAAATCAAGAAATCCTACTTGCTTTTTCAAAATGGGAATAAACTGTGAAATTTTTTCAAAGTTTCTCTAAAAAATACTTGAAAGTGTTTACAATAAGTGATAAAATGGAGTAAGTAGATGCGTGAAAGCGAAATTTTCATTATAGAAAGGAAACGGAATGAACACAGATGATACAGTAACGATTTATGACGTCGCCCGTGAAGCAGGAGTGTCAATGGCAACAGTTAGCCGTGTCGTTAATGGCAACAAGAATGTTAAAGAGAACACTCGAAAAAAAGTCCTAGAAGTGATTGATCGCTTGGACTATCGTCCAAATGCGGTAGCACGTGGTTTGGCAAGCAAGAAAACAACGACAGTCGGAGTTGTGATTCCGAACATTACCAATGGTTATTTCTCAACGCTTGCTAAGGGGATTGACGACATTGCTGAAATGTACAAGTATAACATTGTCCTAGCAAATAGTGATGAGGATGATGAAAAGGAAGTTTCAGTAGTTAACACTCTCTTTTCAAAACAAGTCGATGGGATTATCTTTATGGGCTATCACTTGACTGAAAAGATTCGTTCAGAGTTTTCTCGTTCACGGACACCGGTTGTTCTTGCTGGTACTGTGGATGTAGAACACCAACTTCCAAGTGTAAATATCGACTACAAACAAGCAACGATTGATGCCGTGAGCTATCTTCTCAAAGAAAACGAAAAGATTGCTTTTGTGAGTGGACCGCTCGTCGATGATATCAATGGCAAGGTTCGTTTGATTGGTTACAAGGAAGCCTTGAAAAAAGCTGGACATTCTTATAGTGAGGGATTGGTCTTTGAATCAAAATACAGCTATGATGATGGTTATGCCTTGGCAGAACGCTTGATTTCATCACAAGCTACAGCCGCAGTTGTAACAGGTGATGAATTGGCAGCAGGTGTGTTGAATGGTTTGGCTGACCATGGCGTATCTGTGCCGGAAGAGTTTGAAATCATTACGACAGATGACTCTCAGATTGCACGATTCACTCGTCCAAACTTGACTACTATTGCCCAACCTCTTTATGATCTAGGTGCTATCAGCATGCGTATGTTGACTAAGATTATGCATAAGGAAGAGTTGGAAGAACGTGAAGTTCTCTTACCTCATGGTTTGACAGAACGTCGCTCTACACGAAAACGTAAATAGAAAAAATCAGGGAATCGCGAAGATTTCCTGATTTTGCGTTCTAGAGAAGAGGTTTATCCTTCCATATAGTCTTTCAAAGCCTGTCCTTTTAGTCCAGCATTAAGGGCAATTAATAATTTGAGGCGCGCTTTTTGAGCGTTGAGTTCTTTGACAAAGAAAACACCAGCTCGTTGCAACTGCACTCCTCCACCTTGGTAGGCGTAGACAGGTTCAGCAATACCATTAAAACAACGTGAGACCAAGGCGACTGGGATTCCTTTTTGGAGGAGATTTTCCAGCTTTTGAGCTGTTTCTTTGGGAACATTGCCTGCTCCGAAGGCCTGAATAACTAAGCCATCCAGCTGTTCCAAGTCTAACATATCAATCAGCTCATCTGTCATACCTGCATAGGCTGAGATGATGGGAACCAGACCTTGAATATGTTCGAGATCAAACCGGACACGAGGTTCAGCTGTTTTGAAGTAGAGGATTTCTTGCTTCATGATGAGGCCAAGTGGTCCATGTGTTGGGGTTTGAAAGGTGCTGACGTTGGTCGTATGAGTTTTGGTAACATACTTGGCTGCGTGGATCTCATCGTTCATGACGACCAAAACGCCCTTGTCGGCTGCTTTGTCATCGCTGGCAACTCGCAAAGCGCTCAGATAGTTATATACACCGTCGCTACCAAGTTCGTTTGAACTGCGCATGGCCCCTGTTAGAACGATGGGGATGGGCGGAATTTTCATGGTATCAAGGAAGTAGGCTGTTTCTTCTAAGGTATCTGTACCATGTGTGATGACAACTCCATCATAGTTATCAGCTTCCTCTTTAATCTTATGATAGAGTGCAAGCATATGCTTGGGTTTGATATGGGGGCTTGGAAGATTAAAAAAGTCTAGGGCGTGAACCTCAATCCCTTCAAGCGGATTGGAAACATGGTTCATGGGATTTTCCTGGCTAGTTACAACGGCACCAGTGGCGTCTGCTTGCATGGAAATAGTCCCACCTGTATGTAAAACAAGGATTTTCTTAGGCATGATTTACTCACTCTTTCTGAAATGTGGTATAATCATTGTATCACAAAAGGGGAGATTGGGATAGGATGGAAGTCAAAGCTGTTTTTTTTGATATCGATGGAACCTTGGTCAACGATCGCAAGAGTGTTTTGAAATCCACTAAGGACGCGATTAAGATTGTCAAAGAGCAAGGAGTGCTTGTTGGAGTAGCGACAGGACGAGGGCCGTTTTTTGTCAAGGAATTGATGGAAGACTTGGACCTAGACTTTGCGGTGACCTACAATGGCCAATACATTTTTAATAAAGAAAAGGTGCTCTTTGCGAGTCCGATTGCTAAGTCAAGCCTGCGTCAACTGATTGCTTACGCTAAAAAGGAGCGTAAAGAAATCGCTCTTGGAACCGAGCATGCCGTTGTTGGTTCGAAGATTATGTCATTTGGTCTCGGCTCCTTTTCACAACTGGTTAGTCGTTTTATTCCGACTGTGCTGACAAGAACCGTTAGCCGTTCCTTTAATCGAATGGTCAGCAAGGCAGTTCCTCAAAAGGAAGACGACCTGCTTAACTTGATTAATCAACCCATTTATCAAGTTTTGATGCTGATGACGCCAGAGGAATCTGAGAAGGCAGCAGCTGATTTTGAAGATTTGAAATTAACTCGAAGCAATCCTTTTGCAGCAGATATCATCAACCAAGGAAATTCCAAACTAGAAGGCATTCGCCGAGTCGGGAAAGAATATGGATTTGATCTCAACCAAGTTATGGCCTTTGGTGATTCAGACAATGATCTAGAAATGTTGGCGGGTGTTGGGATGTCGGTTGCTATGGGAAATGGCAGTAGCAGTGTCAAAGAAGTTGCCAAGCATATTACGGCAAGTAATCAACAAGATGGTATCCACAAGGCGCTCGAGCACTTTGGTGTTTTGGCTTCAGAAAAAGTGTTTGTCAGTCGAGACTACCACTTTAATAAGGTCAAAACCTTCCACCACATGATGGATGAACGAACTCAAGAAGAGCCACAGGCATGGGATGCTGAAGGTGCAACCCACCGCGCAGACTTTAAAATTGAAGAATTAGTAGAGTTTGTTCGTGCAGCAAGTTCTTCGGAGGAAGAATTTCAAAACTCCCTTGCAAGCATGCATGGGGCACTTGATAAGGCAGCAGAGAAAGTGGTGAAAAAGACACCTGCTAAGCAAAACTTGGTCGGTCAAGTGGATGCTTTGATTGATACATTGTATTTCACATACGGCAGTTTTGTTTTGATGGGAGTGGATCCAGAACGCATTTTTGATATTGTCCACGAAGCAAATATGGGGAAGGTTTTCCCTGATGGGAAAGCTCATTTTGACCCAGTTACACACAAGATTTTAAAACCAGATGACTGGGAAGAAAAATATGCTCCAGAACCTGCCATCCGACAGGAACTACAACGTCAGTTTAAAGCTTATGAGCGACATAAAGAAAGAAAAAAATAAAAAATAAGAGAAATTTCTTTTCCCTGGATGAAAAATTCGGGGATTTTTTGAGCTGAAAAACCGAACAATTTTATATATATCACTAATTATTATTAGCATATTTATACTAGAAAAAGAAAATAAATAATGAAAAGATAGTGAAAATAAAATAATAGGAAATTACATTTCTTACAAAGAATAGTTAAAAAGCTAGATATATTAGTAATATATCTAGCTTTTCTTTTGAAAAACATCAAAAAAAGCAAGTCAAATTATTTGATGTTTGAAAGTTGATGTGTTAGAATAAATTCAGAAAGCGAATAAATATAAAATACTCATGCTACTATGATATGCTCTTTTTAAAGACAGAAAGTCAACTTGTTTATTTCAGGCCTGTTAACAAGTTGATGTGAGGAGTTCACTCTAGCTTTGAGGTTTAGTTATAAAATTGTGCACAATTGCTTTCCAAATTTTTATTATTTTAATTTTCAAGTTTAAAAATTAGAGAATTAAGAGGTTGAAATGAAGAAAAAATATATCTATTTGACAGCTTCTGTTTTAACAGCTGTAACAATGCTTCCAACTTTTGCACCAAGTGAAGCTCACGCTGCTTACAATTGGAATGGAAATAATAGTTACTATACAAGAACTAGCCGTCGTTCAAGCAATCGTACTTCTAACCGTACTACTGCAAATCGTAGCCGCACATCAAACTATACTGTAAGAAGTTATGGCTATAACAGTTATTACCCAAGCTATAACTATGGCTACAATAGCTACTATCCAAGCTATAACTATGGATATGGTAGCTACTACCCAAGTTACAACTACGGTTACAATAATTGGAATAACTACTATGGCTATGACAACAGTAGCAACTACTATGGTTATAACTATTGGAATAATTACAATAACCTTGCTAGTGATGAAAACTATATTTACTGGAATGGCAATCACTACTACCGTATGAACGATGGTAGCTACCGTATTTATCGTAACGGTCAGTGGAAACCTTTGACAAACAATAGTAACAACAACTCATCTACTAACAACTTGGAAAACGATCCTCACTATCGTTACGAAAATGGGTACCATTACTATGTATTGGGCAATGGTGATTATTACTACTACCAAAATGGTAAGTGGGTATTGGTGAAAGATTCTGCTGATACAACACCAGCACAACCGGCAACACCAGCAGAACCAAAACCAGAACAACCAACAACTCCGGTTGAGCCAGCACAACCAAGTCAACCTGAAGTTCCTGCTCCAACACCAGCAGAACCAGAGACCCCAACACCAGCTCCTAGTGATAAACCTGAAGAGCCAACAACACCAGCTGAGCCAAAACCAGAACAACCAGCAACTCCAAGTGTTGACCTACCAGAAAATCCACCAATTAATGGTGCTGATAGTGAATTTGATCCATTCAAGCCATCAACAGAAACGCCAGCAGAACCAAAACCAGAAACACCAGCAACTCCAGCTATCCCAACAACACCAGGTTTGGTGACGACTGATGAACCAAGTGAAAACCAAATCCCTGATTATGTTGAAAAACCAGCTGAAGGATTGGAACACTTGGCTTGGGCACCAAATGGACAAACTCCAAAATTGGTTTACCCACCAGGTAAACCAGGTGATGCAGTCCTCAAGAATGATAAAAACTACTACTTCGACGGTAGTGCACATTACTACTATGTACCATCTAACTCAGAGCGTACAGGTTACTCAGCATACTGGAAGTGGCTTGGAGGAAAATGGAAACTTCAAGGGATGACTGATCCAAACGATCCAGCTCGTGATCCAAAACTCCACGAAAACACTGCTGATGACGAGTACATGTACAGTGACAAGAACTCAAGCGTGAAACTTTACTCAACTAACTTGGTAACGACTGCTAAAGCAGGTCAAGCATTGCCATTCAAGAATGTTGAAGAGTTCAAAAACTATGTCATCGAAAAAATGAATCCTAAGTTCCTTGATAACTCTGGTTGGGATGCTAAAGTTGAGTGGGAAATCGAAGATCCAGAAATCTTTGAGAAGACTAAAGAAAACCCATACGCTAAGGACTATGTCTTGATTGCAAATCTCAAGAGTGGTGTAGAAGACAAGAAATACAGTGATGTAGAATTTGGCTATGTGAAGTTTGTTTACCGTGTTGAAGCAACAAACGATACAAACTATGACTATGTTTCAAAAGCGAAAGAAGCTTTCGCTAAAATCAATGAGACTCGTAAAGCTCAAGGATTGAAAGAATTGACTTGGTCTGAAGACATTTATCAAAATCAAGCACTTCCGAAAGTAAATGAAATTTCACGTCAATACGATAGCACAGGCTTTGTAGGACGTCGTGATGAAGATGCTGCTGTTGTCGTTAAGAAATGGGCAAACAGTGGTTTGAGAGACTTGCTTCACGATCCAAATGTCACTGAAGGAGCTGTAGCAGCAGTAGTTGATGGAAACGGTGTATACTACTGGGCATACAGTTACAAATAATCCAATCTTTTGAGATTGACTACTTTCTAAATAAGATAGAGGCTTTAAACAATTATTTAAAGCCTTTTTGTGACCCAATCAGGATAAACAAAAAGGAGCCCAAGGCTCCCTTTTTTATGATTACAATGTTTTTTCACTTTCTCTCACGACCAGTAAATCGACTTTTGCATGGCGGAGAATGTACTCAGATGAAGAACCAACCAAGAGGCGTTCAAAGGCATTGAGCCCTGTTGCACCAACGAGAATTAGGTCAACATTTTCTGCGTCTGGAATAGTACGGGCAAGGAGGGTTTTTGGATTTCCCATTTCGATGACGATGTGAATATCGGTCACACCAGCATCTCTTGCGCGCTTTTCGTACTCCTTCATCAGACTTTCAGCATCGACTTGGAGTTCTTCGTAAACTTCAGCATCAAAGGTAGACACGCTTTGAAGAGCGCGTGTGTCAATAACATGGGCAATGGTGAGCTTGGATTCGTTGCGTAGAGCAGTGTAAACACCTTTGACGAAAGCCAAGTCCGCTTCTTTAGAACCATCAATTGCGACCATAACATTTTGGTAACGTTGTGCCATAATGAAACCTCCTGAAATTTTCTTACTGTTATTGTAACCCTTTTCACTAAAGAAGTAAAGTAAAAATCATTTTTAAATAAATATTATCGGAGATTTGATTTGGTAGAGATATGTTAAAATAAAAGAAAACAAGATAGTAGGAAACACAGTGGGGGAGAGAAAGTATGAAAGATTCTGTTCAAGCTTCTAAAAAAACAAGTTTTCTTTATCATGGAATTATCCTTGCGTCACTTGTAGTGGAAGTAGTGATGCTTTGGCAGCTGGAAAGAGTCGTACCCGTTCTCTATCCAGGTTTTGTTGCTTTTCTTCTCTTTCACTTAGTCTACCACATCATTTTATTTGTGATTGCAAAGAGAAGTGGTCGCTTGGACTATTTGGTCACGTGGGGGCTCTTTCTCATGTTTAATCTTTTGTATGATTCCTTTTTAGCGCTGATCTTTCTAGGTCTGTCTTTTGGTATGTGAGAAAATACTTCTGCATTCTAGTTGTTTAGACAGTGAGAACCCAGTCGTTATGAGTTTTTTCTTTGCTTGCTCATTTCAGGAAACTTGTCGCAATCCCTTTCTAGTGGTATAATGTTACTATCTCTATGAATTGAGGAAACAAGATGAAAGAATATAACAAGTCTAGTAAGTTAGAGCATGTTGCTTATGATATCCGTGGCCCTGTTTTGGAAGAAGCCATGCGGATGCGAGCAAACGGAGAAAAGATTTTACGTCTGAATACAGGGAATCCAGCAGAATTTGGCTTTACAGCGCCAGACGAGGTCATTCATGACTTGATTATGAATGCGCGTGATAGTGAGGGATATTCTGACTCCAAAGGGATTTTCTCAGCCCGTAAGGCCATCATGCAGTATTGCCAACTGAAGAAATTCCCCAATGTGGACATTGATGATATCTACCTTGGAAATGGTGTCAGTGAGCTGATTGTTATGTCCATGCAAGGGCTTTTGGATAATGGCGATGAGGTCTTGGTACCTATGCCAGACTATCCTCTCTGGACAGCCGCGGTCAGCCTAGCTGGGGGAAATGCCGTTCACTATATCTGTGATGAAGCTGCAGAATGGTACCCAGATATTGACGATATCAAGTCAAAAATTACTTCCAATACCAAGGCAATCGTCCTTATCAATCCAAATAACCCAACTGGAGCCCTTTATCCTAAGGAACTCTTGTTGGAGATTATTGAGATTGCTCGTCAGAATGATTTGATCATCTTTGCGGACGAAATCTATGACCGCATGGTGATGGATGGGCATGTGCATACGCCTGTGGCGAGCTTGGCACCAGATGTCTTCTGTGTCAGCATGAATGGTCTGTCAAAATCTCACCGTATCGCTGGTTTTCGTGTAGGCTGGATGGTCTTGTCTGGTCCTAAGCACCATGTCAAGGGTTATATCGAAGGGCTCAATATGCTGTCCAATATGCGTCTTTGCTCTAACGTTTTGGCCCAGCAAGTCGTACAAACATCACTAGGTGGGCACCAGTCAGTGGATGAATTGCTCCTTCCTGGTGGACGGATTTACGAGCAAAGAAACTTCATTTACAATGCCATCCAAGATATACCAGGTTTGTCTGCGGTCAAGCCGAAGGCGGGGCTTTATATCTTCCCTAAAATTGACCGCAATATGTACCGCATTGATGATGACGAACAGTTCGTTCTTGATTTCTTGAAGCAGGAAAAGGTTCTCTTGGTTCATGGTCGTGGTTTTAACTGGAAGGAACCAGATCATTTCCGTATCGTTTACCTTCCTCGTGTGGACGAATTAGCGCAAATCCAAGAAAAGATGACACGTTTCTTGAGTCAGTATCGTAGATAAGGCTTTCATAGGGAAAAGCAGGAAACATTTCCTTAGAGCTATTGACAAATAGGTAAGAATCAGATAGAATAGTAAAGTATGTTTAGTAACTGATCACTTTATAGCCGGCTAAACGAATACAAAATCTATGAGGAGGTATTCATCGTGAAACGTACTTATCAACCAAGTAAACTTCGTCGTGCGCGCAAACACGGATTCCGTAACCGTATGTCAACTAAAAACGGTCGTCGCGTATTGGCAGCTCGTCGTCGTAAAGGACGCAAAGTTTTGGCTGCTTAATCCAAACGAATTCAACAAAGAAGTCAGTAGGAACTCGAGTCTACTGGCTTTTCTTTTGATTTTAAAGAGTGCATTGTCCACGAAATCTTCAATTTCAAATGAAATTCATGGAGGGCTCGTTTAAAAGGTCACATACAAAAAACTCAAAATCAGATATAAGTTACTGATTTTGAGTTTTTGTTTATTCTTTTAAGTGATAAGAGTAGCTAGCGATAACGACGTCTTCATGCCATCTGAGAGCGTATTTTAGTTTGAGGCTCATTTGATTGTGCAGGATATTTTGCCAAGGCTTGTTAGGGATAAACTGTGGGACAAGGACTGTAACAGTGTAGTTTTTTTGCTTAGCTTCTTGGGCGATTCGTTTGACATACTTAACGCTAGGGGTGATGATGTCGCGGTAGCTAGTATTGATATTCTTCAGAGTGATATTTGGGAAGTAATCGGCAAATTCCTGAAGAATTTCTTGGTCTTTTTCTGCCGTTTCTTTAGTAGAAATGTGCATGGCTAACACTTCGTCACCGATACTTTGAGCGTAGTTAATGGCTCCAACACTTACTCGAGTAACATTTCCTACTAGGACAAGGACAAGATTGCCGTCGTAAGTGCGCTTTTCAATTCCTTCGTAGAGTCGTAGTTGTTTTGCCACTTTTTGGTAATGGCTGTGAATGGACAAAAAGAGGAAAGTTAGAACTAGGATAATTGGGAAGAATGGCCAGATATCACCCAGTCTGAAGAGGAGTAAAATGAGGACAATAGCATAACAAATGATGGCCCCAAGGATATTAGCAAAGGCAGGTTTTAAGAAATTTGCTCCTTTTTCCTTTTTCCAATGACGAATCATCCCAGTCTGAGAAAGGGCAAAGGGAACGAAGACCCCGATAGTATAAAGAGGAATCAAGCGTTCAGTATTCCCGTTAAAAATGAGAAGAAGGATCATAGCTCCAAAAGCCAGAGTTAAGATACCGTTGGAGTAGCCAAGGCGATCCCCTTTTTCCATAAAGAGATGGGGCATGTACTTGTTTTTAGCCATATTGTAAGCCAACATAGGGAAGGCTGAAAAGCCAGTATTTGCAGCTACAGCTAGAATCAAGGCTGTTGAGAACTGGAAGAGATAGTAGCTAGCATGACCAAAGAATGAATCACCAAGAATGCCCTTGGCCATTTGCGAGAGGATGGTTTCTCCATTTTGAGGTGTGATGCCCATCCAGTAGTTTAGGAAGGTGATGCCTGCAAAAAGAAAACCTAAAATCAAGGACATGATGGTCAAGGTCTGAGCAGCATTCTTTTCTTTCGGAGTTTTGAAAAATGGTACCGCATTTGAAATAGCCTCAACCCCTGTCAGAGAGGCAGAGCCACTGGTAAAGGCTCTCAATAGGAGAACGATGGAAAGGCTCGGAACAGTTTGTCCAATGGTTGAAGTCGCCTGATAGTTTAGGGAGCCTGTGAATAGTTGAAAGAACCCATAAAGCAAGAGAAAGACGGTACTGAAGATAAAGAGGTAGACGGGAATCATCAGAGAGCTGGCAGATTCTTTCAATCCTCTTAAATTCAAGAGCATGAGCAGGCAGACTAGGAAAATAGAGATATGAAGATTATAGGGATGGAGGGCAGGTATGGCTGCTGTAATAGCATCAGCTCCAGAAGCGACGGATACGGCTACTGTCAGCATATAGTCAACAAGGAGGCTACCACCAGCAATCAAGCCTAGTTCGGGAGAGAGGTTTTCCCGAGTAACCATATAAGCCCCACCACCTTGAGGATAGGCGTGTATGATTTGACGATAGGAAATGGTTAAACTAGCGAGCAGTAAGAGGACAAAAATACCGATAGGGAGGCTCCACCAAATAGCGAGAGGAGAGAGACTGACTAAAACGAGAATGACTTGTTCAGGTCCATAGGCAATAGAAGACAGGGCATCACTGGATAACATTGCAAGTGCCTGCATTTTTCCAAGCAATCCCCCTTCGCCGTCTGTGAGAGACTTGAGTGGTCGACCGATAAAGGTATATTTTAATTTTCTAAACATTTTCTTTTCCTTTGATGAAAATTTCAATAAGTGTTATTATACTGCTTTGAAAAAGGGCAGTCAAGGGAGAATGATTGGTATTAGAATATTTTTACAAGCCGGGGGATGCTATTTTTGGTATAATAGATGGAAGAAAATGAGGTTAGAAAAGATGATTTTTGATACGCACACACATTTAAATGTGGAAGAATTTACAGGCCGTGAGGCAGAAGAAATCGCCTTGGCTGCTGAGATGGGTGTGACGCGGATGAATATTGTTGGTTTTGACAAGCCAACCATTGAACGGGCCCTAGAGTTGGCAGATGGGTATGAGCAACTCTACGCAACTATTGGCTGGCATCCGACTGAAGCAGGGACATACACAGATGAGGTCGAAGCTTACTTGCTGGAAAAACTAAAACATCCAAAAGTTGTTGCCTTGGGGGAGATTGGTCTGGACTATCACTGGATGACAGCATCTAAGGAAGTACAGGAGCAGGTTTTTCGCCGTCAGATTCAGCTGTCCAAGGACTTGGATTTACCTTTTGTGGTCCATACCCGCGATGCGCTGGAAGATACTTATAAGATTATCAAGAGTGAGGGCGTCGGCCCTCGTGGTGGCATCATGCATTCATTTTCAGGTTCTCTGGAGTGGGCTGAGAAGTTTGTCGAGCTTGGTATGACGATTTCCTTCTCAGGAGTGGTGACTTTCAAGAAGGCGACAGATGTTCAGGAAGCAGCTAAAGAGTTACCTTTGGATAAGATTTTGGTAGAGACAGATGCCCCTTACTTGGCACCAGTTCCTAAACGTGGCCGTGAAAACAAAACAGCCTATACTCGCTATGTGATAGACTTTATTGCGGATTTGCGTGGGATGACGACTGAGGAGTTAGCCGCAGTAACAACTGCAAATGCAGAGCGTATTTTTGGATTGGAAAAACAATCATGAAAGAAAAAATTTCCCAAGTCATCGTAGTCGAAGGACGGGATGATACGGCCAATCTCAAACGTTACTTTGATGTAGAGACCTATGAGACACGAGGATCGGCAATCAATGATCAGGACATAGAGCGGATCCAACGCCTGCATGAATTGCATGGAGTGATTGTCTTTACAGATCCAGATTTTAACGGTGAGCGCATTCGTCGCATGATTATGACTGCCCTTCCGACAGTGCAGCATGCCTTTCTCAAACGTGATGAAGCGGTTCCCAAATCTAAGTCCAAGGGACGTTCTCTGGGAATTGAACACGCTAGCTATGAGGACCTGAAAACAGCGCTGGCTCAGGTGACAGAGCAATTTGAAAACGAGAACGAGTTTGACATCAGTCGTGGTGACTTGATTCGCCTAGGTTTCTTGGCGGGAGCAGACAGTCGTAGGCGCCGAGAGTATCTAGGCGAACAGCTCCGCATCGGCTATTCCAATGGAAAACAGCTGCTCAAGCGGTTGGAGTTGTTTGGAGTGACCTTGGCAGAAGTGGAAGAGGTGATAGCTAAGTATTCAGTCCAAGGGAGTCAGAAATGAAAAGAGTGATTATTACAGGTGGCAATAGTGGCATTGGTTATCAGGTTGCTAAACAGTTGGCTGAAAAAGGCTGGTCGGTAACTCTCTTTTGTAGACGGGAAGAAGCTGCGGAGCAAGCTTGTGAGGAAATTCGTCGACAGACAGGAAATCCACATGTAGATTATATCTTGGTTGATCTATCTGATATGAAGAGTGTCAGGGAAGCAGCGGAACAGTATATTCAAAAAGAAGACGTTCTAGACGTTCTAATTAACAATGCAGCTGACTTTGATTTGTCAGTTAAAAAGCCCATCCTGACTAAGGATGGTTTAGAAAAGCAATTTGCGACCAATGTTGCCGCCCCTTTCTTGCTTTCTATCTTGTTGAAAGGTTTGTTAGAAAAGTCTGAGAGTGGTCGGATTATTAATATTTCTTCTCAAGGGCTGATACTCTATCCTTTCATGAAACTTGATTTTGAAAATTTATCTGGTCAAAAACATTACAGTCCTGCTAAGACCTATTATCAAAATAAACTGGCCTTGTTGATGTTGTCACTTTATATGCGAGAACATTGGGAAGGTATCAAGGTTCAGGCAATCCGTGTGACCAATGTCAAAGTAGATATGCGTCGCTACAATCACCTCAGCGCTTTTATGAAAAATCTGTATAAAATTAAGTCAAAACTTTCGATTAGTCCTGAAGAAATGGCCAAAGTTTATACAGCTTTATCTACAGAAGATCGCTATGAAGGATTTTTGTATGACGAGAAATGCAAGGAAGTAAAAGCAAATGCACCTGCTTACGAAGAAGAGGAGCAAGAAAAACTCTATTCTTTGCTTGAGCACCTGACTTTCTCAAGAGACAATCCATAAAGGATGAGAAAAATAAATTTCATGGACTGCTTCAATAGTGGAAAGAAATTCAGATATTTAACTCTGTTTGGAGTGACCTTGGCCGAAGTGGAAGAAGTGATGGAAAGTTATGATAATAGCTAAGCACTCCCAAAATACCAGGGGAATGTGTTACAATAGAGGTAGTAACTATAGAAAAGAGAATAGATGAGAATTGCAGATTATAGCGTGACCAAGGCAGTGCTGGAGCGTCACGGTTTTACCTTTAAAAAGTCCTTCGGGCAAAATTTCCTGACGGATACCAATATCCTTCAAAAAATCGTGGATACGGCTGAAATTGATGATCAGGTTAATGTCATCGAAATCGGGCCAGGGATTGGTGCTTTGACAGAATTTTTGGCAGAGCGTGCGGCAGAGGTTATGGCCTTTGAGATTGACCACCGTTTGGTGCCAATTCTAGCGGATACCCTGCGTGATTTTGACAATGTGACAGTAGTCAACGAGGACATTCTCAAAGTTGACTTGATCCAGCATATCCAGAATTTCAAAAATCCTGACCTGCCAATCAAGGTAGTAGCCAATTTGCCCTACTATATCACAACGCCTATTCTCATGCATTTGATCGAGAGTGGCATTCCTTTTAGTGAGTTTGTCGTCATGATGCAGAAAGAAGTGGCGGATCGTATCTCCGCTCAACCCAATACCAAGGCTTACGGTAGTTTGTCGATTGCTGTCCAGTATTACATGACAGCCAAGGTTGCCTTTATCGTGCCTCGTACGGTCTTTGTGCCAGCGCCAAACGTAGACTCAGCTATCCTGAAAATGGTGCGTCGTCCAGAACCAGCTGTAGCAGTGAAAGATGAGAACTTCTTCTTTAAGGTTTCCAAGGCTAGTTTCACCCATCGTCGTAAGACCTTATGGAACAACTTAACAGGCTACTTTGGGAAAACTGATGAAGTCAAGGATAAGCTGACCAAGGCTTTGGACCAAGCAGGCTTGTTACCATCTGTGCGTGGGGAAGCACTTAGCTTGGAAGAATTTGCTAGCCTTTCAGATGCGCTTAAAGGACAAGGACTCTAAGATGCAGGGACAAATTATTAAAGCCTTGGCAGGATTCTATTATGTAGAGAGTGATGGCCAAGTCTATCAGACACGTGCGCGTGGGAATTTCCGCAAAAAAGGTCATACACCCTACGTTGGGGATTGGGTAGATTTTTCTGCCGAGGAAAATTCCGAAGGTTATATCCTCAAGATTCACGAACGGAGAAACAGTCTGGTCCGTCCGCCCATTGTCAATATTGACCAAGCTGTGGTGATCATGTCCGTCAAGGAACCGGACTTCAACAGCAACTTGTTGGATCGTTTCTTGGTTCTTTTGGAACACAAGGGCATTCATCCTATTGTTTATATTTCTAAAATGGACTTGCTGGAAGATAGGGAAGAATTAAGTTTTTACCAACAAACCTATCGTGCCATTGGTTACGACTTTGTGACTAGTAAAGAAGAACTTTTGCCTTTGTTGACAGGAAAAGTGACGGTCTTTATGGGGCAGACAGGTGTTGGAAAATCAACCCTCCTCAATAAAATCGCACCAGATCTCAATCTTGAAACAGGAGAGATCTCAGACAGTCTGGGTCGCGGTCGTCATACCACTCGAGCTGTTAGTTTTTACAACCTCAATGGGGGTAAAATCGCGGACACACCAGGCTTTTCATCACTGGATTATGAAGTGTCAACGGCTGAAGACCTCAATCAGGCCTTTCCAGAGATTGCTAGTATCAGTCGAGATTGCAAGTTCCGTAGCTGTACCCATACCCATGAGCCGTCCTGTGCGGTCAAGCCGGCTGTCGAAGAGGGTATCATTGCAACCTTCCGTTTTGACAACTACCTGCAATTTCTCAGTGAAATTGAAAATCGCAGAGAAACCTACAAAAAAGTCAGCAAAAAAATTCCAAAATAAGGAGAAACCTATGTCTCAATACAAGATTGCTCCGTCAATTCTGGCAGCAGATTATGCCAACTTTGAACGTGAAATCAAACGCCTAGAAGCAACTGGTGCAGAATATGCCCATATCGATATCATGGATGGTCACTTTGTACCGCAAATCAGTTTTGGTGCAGGTGTGGTTGAAGCTCTTCGCCCTCATAGCAAGATGGTCTTTGACTGCCACTTGATGGTAGCAAATCCTGAACATCATCTAGAAGACTTTGCGCGTGCGGGAGCGGATATCATCAGTATCCATGTGGAAGCAACGCCTCATATCCATGGCGCCCTCCAAAAAATTCGCTCTCTCGGTGTTAAACCTTCTGTGGTTATCAATCCTGGGACACCTGTGGAGGCGATTAAGCATGTGCTACACTTAGTTGACCAAGTATTAGTCATGACAGTTAACCCTGGATTTGGCGGACAAGCTTTTCTGCCTGAAACCATGGATAAGGTTCGTGAGTTGGTTACCCTTCGTGAGGAAAAAAGTTTGAACTTTGAAATTGAAGTCGATGGCGGTATTGATGACCAGACCATTGCTCAAGCCAAAGAAGCTGGTGCTACCGTTTTTGTAGCAGGGTCTTATGTCTTTAAGGGAGATGTCAATGAACGAGTGCAAACTCTTAGAAAACAATTGGACTAGGGTTGCCGTTTTTGCCGGCGGAGATCGCGGTCATTATCGGACGGATTTTGATTGTTTTGTCGGTGTGGATCGCGGTTCGCTCTGGGTCTTGGAAGAAGATCTGCCTCTCACTCTAGCAGTTGGGGATTTTGATTCCGTGACTGCAGACGAACGTCAGTTGATTCAAAAATGTGCCCAACATTTTGTCCAAGCCCAGCCAGAAAAGGATGATACGGATCTGGAATTGGCTCTTTTAACCATCTTTGAGCAAAATCCCCAGGCTCAGGTGACTATTTTCGGTGCTCTTGGTGGTCGGATCGACCACATGCTGGCCAATGTCTTTCTGCCTAGCAATCCCAAGTTGGCACCCTATATGCGCCAGATAGCGATTGAGGATGGGCAAAATGTGATTGCCTATTGTCCAGAAGGAACCAGTCAGCTAGAACCCCGATCGGACTACGACTATCTTGCTTTTATGCCAGTTCGGGATAGTCAGTTGACCATTATCGGAGCCAAGTACGAGTTGACAGAGGAGAATTTTTTCTTTAAAAAAGTGTACGCTTCTAACGAATATATAGATAGGGAAGTTTCGGTGACTTGCCCGGATGGCTATGTAGTCGTGCTGCATAGCAAGGACAGGAGGTAGGATGGAGACTGTATTACTACTATTATTAATTGCCAACCTAGCTGGACTCTTTCTCATTTGGCAAAGGCAGGATAAGCAAGACAAGTACCTAGCCAAGAGCTTGGAGGATCAAGCAGACAATCTTTCAGATCAACTGGATTATCGCTTTGAACAAGCCAGACAAGCCAGCCAGTTAGACCAAAAAGACTTGGAAGTGGCTGTCAGCGATCGTTTGCAAGAAGTGCGAATGGAGTTGCACCAAGGTCTGACGCAAGTCCGTCAAGAAATGACAGATAATCTTTTGCAAACTAGGGATAAGACCGACCAACGTCTCCAAGCCTTGCAGGAGTCCAATGAGCAACGCTTGGAGCAAATGCGCCAGACGGTCGAGGAAAAATTAGAAAAGACCTTGCAGACGCGCTTGCAGGCTTCCTTCGAGACGGTTTCTAAACAATTGGAGTCTGTCAATCGTGGCCTTGGAGAAATGCAGACAGTTGCCCGTGATGTCGGTGCCCTCAACAAGGTTCTCTCTGGAACCAAGACGCGAGGAATTCTGGGAGAATTGCAACTGGGCCAAATCATCGAGGATATCATGACTCCTGCCCAGTACGAACGAGAATATGCAACGGTTGAAAACTCCAGTGAACGAGTGGAATACGCCATCAAGTTGCCTGGGCAAGGCGACCAGGAATACGTCTATCTACCAATTGACTCCAAGTTTCCACTGGCGGATTATTACCGCTTAGAAGAAGCCTATGAAGCGGGTGACAAGGAAGAAATCGAACGCTGTCGTAAGTCGCTTTTAGCAAGCGTCAAGCGTTTTGCCAAGGATATCAAGAGCAAGTACATAGCACCGCCTCGGACGACCAATTTTGGAGTCTTGTTTGTTCCGACAGAAGGTCTTTATTCAGAAATCGTTCGAAATCCGGTCTTCTTTGATGATTTGAGACGGGAGGAGCAGATTATCGTTGCAGGTCCAAGTACCTTGTCAGCTCTGCTCAACTCCCTATCGGTTGGCTTCAAAACTCTCAATATCCAAAAGAGTGCTGACCATATCAGCAAGACCCTTGCTAGCGTCAAGACAGAGTTTGGCAAGTTCGGGGGAATTTTGGTCAAGGCGCAAAAACATCTCCAACATGCCTCTGGCAATATTGATGAATTATTAAACCGTCGCACCACAGCTATTGAGCGAACGCTCCGTCACATTGAGTTATCAGAAGGTGAGCCTGCGCTTGATTTACTCCATTTCCAAGAAGATGAGGAAGAATATGAAGATTAGTCACATGAAAAAAGATGAGCTGTTTGAAGGCTTTTACCTAATCAAATCAGCTGACCTGAGACAGACACGAGCTGGGAAAAACTATCTAGCTTTTACCTTCCAAGACGATAGTGGCGAGATTGAAGGAAAACTCTGGGATGCCCAGCCTCATAACATTGAGGCCTTTACCGCAGGGAAAGTGGTCCACATGAAGGGGCGCAGAGAAGTTTATAATAATACTCCTCAAGTCAATCAAATTACTCTCCGCCTACCTCAGCCTGGGGAACCCAATGATCCAGCTGACTTCAAGGTCAAATCGCCGGTTGATGTCAAGGAGATTCGTGACTACATGTCGCAAATGATTTTCAAAATTGAAAATCCTGTCTGGCAACGTATCGTTCGCAGTCTCTACACCAAATATGATAAGGAATTCTACTCCTATCCAGCTGCCAAGACCAACCACCATGCCTTTGAGACGGGTTTGGCCTATCATACAGCAACCATGGTGCGCTTGGCAGATGCCATTAGCGACATCTATCCTCAGCTCAACAAGAGCCTCCTCTATGCGGGGATTATGTTGCACGACTTGGCCAAGGTTTTAGAACTCAGTGGTCCCGATCAGACGGAGTACACAGTGCGAGGCAATCTCATCGGCCATATCGCCCTCATCGATAGCGAAATTACCAAGACAGTCATGGAACTCGGCATCGATGATACTAGAGAAGAAGTGGTGCTACTGCGCCATGTCATTCTCAGTCATCATGGCTTGCTGGAGTATGGTAGTCCTGTTCGTCCACGTATTATGGAAGCAGAGATTATCCATATGATTGACAATCTAGATGCCAGCATGATGATGATGTCAACAGCTCTAGCTTTGGTGGACAAAGGAGAGATGACCAATAAAATCTTCGCTATGGACAATCGTTCCTTCTATAAACCAGATTTAGATTAATAATTTAAGAAAAACGAGCATTTTTTACGCAATAATGTTCGTTTTTTTATGTGAATGTGGTATAATGGATAAAATATCAAAATTAAATGGAATGGTAAATAAAAATGAAATTAAGAAGAAGTGATCGGATGGTTGTCATTTCCAACTATTTGATTAATAATCCATACAAACTAACAAGTCTCAATACCTTTGCAGAAAAGTACGAATCTGCCAAATCATCGATTTCAGAGGACATCGTGATTATCAAGCGTGCCTTTGAGGAAATCGAAATCGGCCATATTCAGACTGTTACTGGAGCAGGTGGTGGCGTTATCTTTACACCATCAATTTCGAGCCATGAAGCCAAAGAAATGATCGCAGACTTGCGTGACAAACTTTCAGAAAGCGACCGTATCTTGCCAGGTGGCTACATCTACCTGTCTGATTTGCTTAGTACGCCTGCCATTTTGAAAAATATTGGTCGCATCATTGCCAAGAGCTTTATGGACCAAAAAATCGATGCTGTTATGACAGTAGCAACAAAAGGTGTGCCACTCGCAAATGCAGTTGCCAATGTACTCAATGTTCCATTTGTCATTGTGCGCCGTGATTTGAAAATTACCGAAGGTTCAACGGTCAGCGTCAACTATGTTTCAGGTTCCAGCGGTGACCGCATTGAGAAAATGTTCCTTTCAAAACGCAGTCTCAAGGCAGGCAGTCGTGTCTTGATCGTGGATGACTTTTTGAAAGGTGGCGGAACGGTCAACGGGATGATTAGTCTCTTGCGTGAGTTTGATTCAGAGTTGGCTGGTGTTGCAGTCTTTGCAGACAATGCCCAAGAAGAACGTGAAAAGCAGTTTGATTACAAGTCACTCTTGAAGGTTACCAATATTGATGTTAAGAACCAATCCATCGATGTTGAGATTGGAAATATCTTTGACGAAGACAAATAAGAGATAGAACTAAAGGTTGGAACGATTGTCCCAGCCTTTCTTTGCAAATAGAATAGAAGGATGCCTATGAAAACACCATTTATCAGCCGTGAAGATTTAGAAACAATTGTTGCAGAGTTCCCGACTCCCTTCCACTTGTATGACGAGAAGGGGATTCGTGAAAAAGCAAGAGCGGTCAACCAGGCCTTTTCTTGGAATAAGGGATTCAAAGAATATTTTGCCGTCAAGGCCACTCCAACCCCAGCCATCTTGAAAATCCTCCAAGAGGAAGGTTGCGGTGTGGACTGTTCTAGTTATGTGGAGCTCTTGATGAGCCATAAACTGGATTTTCCCGGTTCTGAGATCATGTTCTCTTCAAACAATACGCCAGACCAAGAGTACGCTTATGCCCATGAGTTAGGTGCGACCATTAACTTGGATGCCTTTGAAGATATTGAACATTTGGAGCGAGCGGCAGGTATTCCAGAAATTATCTCTTGTCGTTACAATCCTGGAGGCGTTTTTGAGCTAGGGACAGACATCATGGACAATCCTGGAGAAGCCAAGTTTGGGATGACCAAGGACCAGCTTTTTGAAGCCTTTGCGATTTTGAAGGAAAAAGGAGCCAAGACTTTTGGGATTCACTCCTTCCTAGCATCCAATACCGTCACCCATCTCTACTACCCAGAGTTGGCGCGTCAGCTTTTTGAATTGGCTGTTGAAATCAAGGAAAAGTTGGGTATTTCGCTAGACTTTATTAACCTTTCGGGTGGAATCGGAGTCAATTACCGCCCAGACCAAGAGCCAAATGACATTGCTGTGATTGGTGAAGGGGTGCGTAAGGTTTATGAAGAAGTTCTTACACCAGCAGGACTTGGTCAGGTTAAGATTTTCACAGAATTAGGCCGCTTTATGTTAGCCCCTCACGGAGCTTTGGTCACAAGAGTCACTCATAAGAAAAAAACTTACCGTACCTATCTAGGTGTGGATGCTTCAGCAGTCAACCTCATGCGTCCAGCCATGTATGGGGCCTACCACCATATCACTAATCTTACTCATCCAGACGGAGCTGTTGAGGTGGTAGACGTGGTCGGTTCACTCTGTGAAAACAATGATAAATTTGCGGTGAAGCGCGAACTACCTCATACAGAAATCGGTGATTTGCTGGTGATTCATGATACAGGTGCACATGGATTCTCCATGGGTTACCAGTACAATGCTAAACTACGCTCAGCAGAAATTCTCTATACCGAAGAAGGAAAAGCCCGCCAAATCCGCCGTGCAGAGCGCCCTGAGGACTATTTCGCAACCTTGTATGGTTTTGATTTTGAATCGGATTAGTAAAAGAAATTGAAAATGAAAGTGAAAAACAGATTGCTTTCTAAAAAATAGACAAAAAACCTTGTTTTTCACCTTACTCGTGATATAATAAAACTATAAAACGGTTTCAAGGAAGGTGACGATATGTCTGAAGAAACAATTGACTATGGACAAGTGACAGGAATGGTGCATTCGACAGAGAGTTTTGGGGCGGTAGATGGCCCTGGGATTCGTTTTATTGTCTTTTTGCAGGGTTGTCACATGCGTTGCCAGTACTGTCATAACCCTGATACATGGGCTATGGAGACCAATAAATCACGCGAACGGACAGTAGACGATGTCTTGACAGAAGCCCTTCGCTACCGTGGTTTCTGGGGAGACAAGGGAGGAATCACTGTCAGTGGAGGAGAAGCCCTCTTGCAGATTGATTTCTTGATTGCCCTCTTTACCAAGGCCAAGGAAAAAGGAATCCACTGTACCTTGGATACCTGTGCCCTTCCGTTCCGTAATAAACCACGTTATCTCGAAAAGTTTAATAAACTCATGGCGGTAACAGACTTGGTTCTTCTGGATATCAAGGAAATCAACGAAGAACAGCACAAGATTGTCACAAGCCAAACCAATAAAAACATCTTGGCCTGTGCCCAGTACCTATCAGATATCGGGAAGCCTGTTTGGATTCGCCACGTGCTGGTTCCAGGATTGACAGATAGAGATGAGGATTTGATCGAACTTGGTAAGTTTGTCAAGACCCTCAAAAATGTTGACAAGTTTGAAATCCTACCTTATCATACGATGGGAGAATTCAAGTGGCGTGAACTTGGGATTCCTTATTCGCTCGAAGGGGTAAAACCTCCAACAGCAGACCGTGTTAAGAATGCCAAGGAATTGATGGATACAGAAAGCTACCAAGACTACATGAAACGTGTTCATGGATAAAAAAGAAGCCTGATGGAGACATCGGGCTTTTGTGATGCATAAAAAGCCTAGCCTTTCAGCTAAGCTTTTTTCTTATTTTCTAGAATGTTGTTTACCAGCATTGCGTTTTTTATGTTTCTTATTAGTCATGATCGCAGTTGCTTGGTTTGGAGTGACATCTTTGCGTCCGCCTCCAGTTGAAAATGAACGTGCTTTTGGTGGATTTTTGGCAAATTCTTCACGAACTTTTTTGCGAAGTTTTGGACGAACAACATAGTTAACGATGAACTGTTGGAGAATCATCATGAAACCACCGACAACCCAGTAAAGCGTCACACTGGCTGGTGAGAAGAAGGAGAAGACGACAATCATGAGTGGGCTCATGTAAATCATTTTCTTGAGCTGTTCTCTTTGCATCTCATCTTCTACTCCATGAAGTGAGAGGAGTGATTGGAGGTAGTAGAGGACACCAGCAAAGGCTACGAGGATCATACTTGGTGAACCAAGATCGATACCCAAGAAGGTAGAGCTAGCTACCCCTTCAGTGAGCTGGGCTGCAAAGTAGATAGCAGAGAAGAATGGCATTTGAATGAGGATAGGGAAGCAACCTACACCACCTAACATGCTAATACCGTGTTCTTTCTGAGCAGCAAAGAGAGCTTGTTGAGCCTCAAGTTTTTCTTCCTGAGTTGTTGCTTCTTTGAGACGTGTTTGGTGTGGTTCGAGTACGTGTTTGAGGGCGTTCATCTTTTCAGAGTGAAGTGTCGCCTTCCATGATTGGTAGATACCAAGTGGCAAGATAATCAAGCGCACGATAATGGTTACGATAATGATAGCGACACCAAAACCTAGACCTTGATCAGTAGCGAAGTACTTGATAGCTTCTCCCATCGGAGCACCCAAGAAATCCCAAACGGGACCAACTGGCTTACCTGTTGCTTTGTCTACTTGGACACAGCCTGTCAAGACGAGTAGCATAGCCACTCCCATAGCAGAGAGGGCAAAACGTTTAATAGATTTCAATGTTTTCATTCCTTCTTTAAAAATTATACCTTTCTATTCTACTGTTTTTTTGTAAAATATACAATAGTTCTGGAGACCTAATTTGCAACTTTGAAGTCTGAATAGGATGAAAAGTTGCTCATCTGCACATCCAGATAGGTGACTTTTGAAAAGGGCGTTGGGCCTTTACGGATTTCTTGGATAAATTTTGCCATAGTGGCAGAGGAGTCTGCCTGAGCAAGAATTTCCACTGTGCCATCGTCGTTATTCCAGACACGACCAGTGATGCCACCGATTTCAAGAGCTAAAGTATAAACACCCCAGCGAAAACCAACACCCTGCACCCTGCCTTGGGCAATCATTCTAACCTTTTGCATACCAAACCCCTTTGATTGTGTTATAATGTTTCTATGACTATTATAACCTCAAAAGCCAATTCTGTGGTAAAAAATACCAAGAAATTGCATCAAAAAAAATATCGAAAGTCTGCTTATTTGATTGAGGGCTGGCACTTGTTTGAAGAAGCTGTTCAAGCTGGAGTGACGATTGAAAAGGTCTTTGCCCTAGAAAGTTACCGAGATCAGCTAGCTGCTTTTCCTCAAACTATCTGGGTTTCAGAGGAGATTTTGCTGGATTTGGCAGATACGCAAACTCCTCAAGGGATTGTTGCGGTGATTCAGAAAGAAGAAGTAGGACTGCCTGATTTTAGTCAGGGGAAGTTTCTATTTTTAGAAGATGTCCAAGACCCTGGTAATGTGGGCACCATGATTCGGACTGCGGATGCCGCAGGTTTTACAGGGGTTATTGTCTCAGACAAGTCAGCAGATATCTACAGTCTGAAGACCCTGCGTTCCATGCAAGGAAGTCATTTTCACTTGCCCATCTATCGTATGCCTCTTGCCACCTTTGTAGAAGAGGCAAAGAAGAGCAATTTGCCCATTCTAGCAACGACCTTATCCAAAGAATCCAAGGACTATCGTGAGCTTTCTCCCTTAGAAAACTTTGCTTTAGTCATGGGAAATGAAGGACAGGGAATTAGTTCTGTCATGGCTGAGAGTGCTGATCAGCTGGTTCACATTGGCATGAAAGGCCGAGCAGAAAGTCTCAACGTGGCAGTTGCAGCAGGCATTTTGATGTTTTATTTCAGCTAATTTATAAAATCTTTGTTATAATCAAGACATATTTATAGAAAAAGGAGAATCGGAATGAATCAAACAATTATTCAAGAACGTTCAGGTCTTAATCAATTTTACGCCAAGGTTTATGCCTTTGTGGGACTTGGGATTGGTCTATCAGCTCTCGTGTCAGCTTTGATGTTGACAGTCTTTCAGTCCCAATTGGTCTACTTTTTAATGCATGGCCGTCTCTGGTTGATGATTGCAACTTTTGCAGAACTTGCTCTAGTCTTTGTTGCAAGTAGCATGGCTGCCAAAAATAGCCCAGCAGCTCTCCCAGTATTTTTAGTTTATTCTGTTTTAAATGGCTTTACGCTCAGCTTTGTCGTAGCCTTCTATACACCTGGGACCGTCTTATCAGCCTTTGTATCCAGTGCCCTTCTCTTCTTTGTCATGGCGGCAATCGGAATTTTCACTAAGAAAGATTTGAGTGGAATGGGACGAGCTTTGATGGCGGCGCTTGTTGGTCTCATCATTGCTATGATTGTGAATCTATTTTTAGCCAATAGCTTCTTTGACTACATGATTAGTATTGCCATGGTCTTGGTTTTCTCAGGTTTGATTGCTTGGGACAACCAAAAGATTCGCTATGTTTATGAGCAGTCACGAGGGCAAGTAGCGACAGGATGGGTCATCTCAATGGCGCTCAGCATCTATCTAGACTTTATCAACCTCTTCCTTAGCATCTTACGAATCTTTGGTCGAAACGATTAATGAATGACAGAGTCAGTGTTCAAAAGAGCACTGACTTTTTCTTATTTACTCTTTTCTTTTCTTGGAAATAGGTGTATAATGCTTTTAACTAATTTTTGAGGAGCTGTTTATGAAGAAAAGTTTTATTCATCAACAAGAAGAAATTTCCTTTGTCAAAAACACTTTTACCCAGTATTTGAAAGATAAGTTAGAAGTTGTTGAAGTTCAAGGTCCTATCTTGAGCAAGGTCGGGGATGGGATGCAGGACAACCTGTCAGGTGTCGAAAATCCAGTATCCGTCAAGGTCTTGCAGATTCCAGATGAAACCTATGAAGTCGTTCACTCGCTTGCCAAATGGAAACGCCACACCTTGGCTCGTTTTGGTTTCGGTGAAGGTGAAGGTCTGTTTGTTCATATGAAAGCCCTTCGTCCGGACGAAGATTCGCTTGACGCGACCCATTCAGTTTATGTGGACCAGTGGGACTGGGAGAAGGTTATCCCAAATGGTCAACGCAATATCGCTTATCTCAAAGAAACCGTTGAGAAGATTTACAAGGCTATTCGTCTAACAGAGCTAGCCGTAGAGGCCCGCTACGATATCGAATCCATCTTGCCAAAACAAATCACCTTTATCCATACAGAAGAGTTGGTAGAACGCTATCCAGACCTAACACCGAAAGAGCGTGAAAATGCGATCTGTAAAGAGTTCGGTGCTGTCTTCTTGATTGGTATTGGTGGCGAGTTGCCTGACGGAAAACCTCATGACGGCCGCGCACCTGACTATGATGACTGGACAACAGAGTCTGAAAATGGCTACAAAGGGTTAAATGGGGATATTCTAGTTTGGAACGAATCTCTTGGCTGTGCCTTTGAGCTTTCGTCGATGGGGATTCGGGTAGATGAAGATACACTTCGTCGCCAAGTGGCTCTTACAGGAGACGAAAATCGTCTGGAGTTGGAATGGCATAAGGCACTGCTCAACGGTCTTTTCCCATTGACAATCGGTGGGGGGATTGGACAGTCTCGGATGGCCATGTTCCTTCTTCGTAAGAAACACATCGGAGAGGTCCAGACCAGTGTTTGGCCTCAAGAAGTTCGCGATACGTACGAAAATATTTTGTAGAGAATCGAACCGCAAGGTTCGGTTTTCTTTCTCTTTTTGCCTATAATTTGGTATAATAAACGGTATGAAAATCGTATCAGGAATCTACGGGGGGCGACCCCTCAAGACGCTAGAAGGCAAGACGACGAGGCCGACATCGGATAAGGTGCGTGGAGCTATCTTTAACATGATAGGTCCCTATTTTGAGGGTGGTCGTGTCTTGGATCTCTATGCTGGCAGTGGTGGTTTATCCATTGAGGCAGTCTCGCGTGGGATGTCCCATGCTGTCTTAGTGGAACGGGATCGAAAGGCACAAGCTATCATCGCTGAAAATATCCAAATGACCAAGGAAGTTTCTAAATTTCAGCTCGTAAAAATGGAAGCTGATCGTGCTCTAGAGCAAGTCGGAGGGACATTTGATCTGGTCTTTTTAGACCCTCCCTATGCCAAGGAACAAATCGTTGCAGATATCGAAAAAATGGCAGAAAGAAACCTTTTCTCCCAAGAGGTCATGGTTGTCTGCGAAACCGATAAGTCTGTAGAACTCCCAGAAGAAATCGCCTACTTAGGCATCTGGAAGGAAAAAATATATGGGATTAGTAAGGTGACAGTTTATGTCAGATAAAATTGGATTATTTACAGGATCATTTGATCCGATGACAAATGGACATCTGGATATCATTGAACGCGCCAGCAAACTCTTTGATAAGCTTTATGTCGGGGTGTTCTACAATCCCCACAAACAAGGCTTTCTCCCCGTTGAAAATCGCAAACGAGCAGTTGAAAAAGCCGTAGCACATTTAGGTAATGTAAAGGTGCTGGCTTCTCATGATGAATTGGTAGTCGAAGTTGCAAGGAGACTGGGAGCCAAAACCCTTGTCCGTGGCTTGCGGAATGCCACCGACTTGCAATACGAGTCTAGTTTTGATTACTACAATCATCAACTGGCTCCAGAAATCGAAACCATTTACCTATATAGTCGCCCAGAGCATCTTTATATTAGCTCTTCAGCCATGAGAGAACTTCTGAAGTTTGGTCAGGAGATTCAGCAATATGTCCCAAACAGTGTTGTGGAGGAATTAGAACATGAAGAAAAAAACTAGATGGCCCTTATATGTCATCCTAGCACTAGTATTGACTTTTTTAGCCTTTGTAATACCTTTACCATACTACATAGAAGTTCCAGGTGGAGCGGAAGATATTCGTCGCGTTTTGAAAGTCAATGAAACAGAAGACACAGAAGCAGGAGCTTACCAGTTTGTAACAGTCGGCATTCGACATGCAACTCTGTCGCATCTTGTCTATGCTTGGTTAACACCTTTCACGGATATTAGAAGTGCCAAGGAGACTACGGGTGGCTCTACTGATGCAGAGTTTATGCGGATCAATCAGTTCTATATGCAAACTTCTCAAAATATGGCCAAGTATCAAGGACTGAAGACGGCTGGTAAGGATATCGAACTCAAGTACTTGGGAGTTTATGTCTTAACTGTGACGGATAATTCAACTTTTAAGGGTATTCTGAACATTGCGGATACTGTGACGGCTGTTAATGATAAGACCTTTGATAGTTCCAAGGACTTGGTCGACTATGTCAACTCTCAACAATTAGGGGACACGGTCAAGGTAACCTATGAAGAAGACGGAAAAGTCAAGTCTGCTGAAGGTAAAATTATCACTCTCGAAAATGGGAAAAACGGGATTGGGATTGGTTTGATTGACCGTACGGAAGTGACCAGTGATGTTCCTATTCGCTTTTCAACAGCTGGTATTGGCGGGCCAAGTGCCGGTCTTATGTTTAGTCTAGCTATTTACACCCAGATAGCAGATCCAGGACTTCGTAATGGTCGCGTCGTTGCGGGAACGGGAACCATTGATCGCGATGGAAATGTTGGAGACATCGGTGGAATTGACAAAAAAGTGGTTGCAGCCTCTCGTCAGGGAGCTAACATCTTTTTTGCTCCTGACAATCCAGTCACCGAGGAAGCAAAAAAAGCAGATCCCAATGCGAAAAGCAACTATGAAACAGCCCTAGAAGCTGCTAAAACGATCAAAACAGAGATGAAAATCGTTCCCGTCAAGACTTTGCAGGATGCAATTGATTACCTTAAAAACAATCCCTAATTCGTAGAAAAATCGAAAACTAGCGCGCAAGCGGATAAGATGGTATAATAGTCAAATGGTTCAATTATTATTCACTCTAAGTAGTCATATACTCTTTATTTATTTGAGTTTTTACCTTTTGAAGGATCTTGTGAGATGGGAAAAGGTTTTAAAAGTGACCGCTACTAACACAAAAAAAGTTCGTTTGTTGGTAGGCTTCTTTAGTATGGTGATGGGCTACATCTTGAGTTCATTCTTTATCAGTTTGTACCAACTGTGGCAAGAAGCACTTAGAGGACTATTATAAAATCAAAAGTAAAGGAAACAACTATGGAAAAAATTGTGGTTCAAGGCGGGGATAATCGTCTGGTCGGGAGTGTGACGATCGAGGGAGCAAAGAATGCAGTCTTGCCCTTGTTAGCAGCGACTATTCTAGCAAGCAAGGGTAAGACAGTCTTGCAGAACGTTCCAATCTTGTCAGATGTTTTCACCATGAATCAAGTAGTTCGTGGTCTGAATGCCAAGGTGGACTTTGATGAGGAAGCACATGTTGTCGAGGTTGATGCGACTGGTGATATCACGGAGGAAGCCCCATACAAGTATGTCAGCAAGATGCGTGCATCCATCGTTGTCTTGGGGCCAATCCTTGCTCGTGTAGGACATGCCAAAGTTTCTATGCCAGGGGGATGTACCATCGGGAGTCGTCCCATCGACCTTCACCTCAAAGGTTTGGAAGCTATGGGGGCAAAGATTACCCAGACAGCTGGTTACATCGAAGCTAAGGCAGAACGCCTGCATGGCGCTCATATCTACATGGACTTTCCTAGTGTCGGTGCAACACAAAACCTGATGATGGCAGCGACTCTAGCTGATGGTGTGACGGTCATTGAAAATGCTGCGCGTGAGCCGGAAATTGTTGACCTCGCTATCCTTCTTAATGAAATGGGAGCCAAGGTCAAGGGAGCTGGTACAGAAACAATCACAGTGACTGGTGTCGAGGAACTCCATGGAACAACTCATAATGTGGTACAGGACCGTATCGAAGCTGGAACCTTTATGGTGGCGGCAGCTATGACTGGCGGTGATGTCCTCATTCGAGATGCAGTCTGGGAGCATAATCGTCCCTTGATTGCCAAACTCCTTGAAATGGGAGTTGAGGTAACAGAGGAGTCAGAAGGCATTCGTGTCCGTTCTCAACTGGAAAATCTTAAAGCTGTTCATGTAAAAACCTTGCCACATCCAGGGTTTCCGACAGATATGCAGGCTCAATTTACAGCTTTAATGACTGTCGCAAAAGGGGAATCCACCATGGTAGAAACTGTATTTGAGAATCGTTTCCAACATCTGGAGGAAATGCGTCGGATGGGCTTGCATTCGGAGATTATCCGTGATACAGCCCGTATCGTAGGAGGACAAGTCTTGCAGGGAGCAGAAGTTCTATCAACAGACCTTCGTGCTAGTGCGGCCTTGATTTTGACAGGTCTGGTGGCGCAGGGAGAAACAGTTGTCGGTAAGTTAGTCCACCTTGATAGAGGTTACTACCGTTTCCATGAGAAATTGGCTCAGCTAGGAGCGAAGATTCAGCGAATCGAGGCAAATGATGAAGAAGAATAAAAACTTACGCTATGTACTCCGTCGTTTACTGTTGATTTTTATCGTACTATTGCTAAGCTTTCTGGCTTTAGGAATCGGCTTGATGGTTGGCTATGGCATCCTAGGAAAGGGACAGGATCCATGGGCAATCTTGTCTCCAGCAAAGTGGCAGGAATTGATTAGCAAATTTACAGGAAATTAGACTGGGAGACCAGTCTTTTTCTAAAGAAATAAGGAGAAAAATGGACAAAAAAACAAGACAAGCTCTGATAGGGTTACTTCTATTCTTACTCTTGGCTGCTGGAAGCTATTACATCAAGCAGATGCAGTCAGCGCCAAACACCCCTAGAACCAAGGTTAGTCAGAAAAAACAAGCTTCAGAAGCTCCCAGTCAGGAGTTGGCTGAAAGTGTTTTAACTGAGTCAATCAAAAACCAAATCAAAGGGGAGCTCGAGTGGAATGGAGCAGGGGCCTTCATTGTCAATGGCAATAAAACCAATCTAGATGCCAAGGTTTCAAGCAAACCCTATGCGGATAATAAAACAAAGACAGTGGGAAAAGAAACAGTTCCAACTGTTGCCAATGCCATCTTATCCAAAGCGACTCGGCAGTATAAGAATCGTGAAGAAACAGGCAACGGCTCAACCTCTTGGACGCCACCAGGATGGCATCAGGTCAAGAATCTAAAGGGAACCTATACACATGCAGTCGATAGAGGACACCTGCTGGGCTATGCCTTGATAGGAGGTCTGGATGGTTTTGATGCCTCTACTAGCAATCCCAAGAACATTGCAGTCCAGACAGCTTGGGCAAACCAAGCACAGGCTGAAGATTCGACAGGTCAGAACTACTATGAGAGTTTGGTCAGAAAAGCCTTGGACCAAAATAAGAGGGTCCGTTATCGGGTGACGCTTCACTATGCGACAAATGAGGACCTAGTTCCATCCGCTTCACAAATCGAAGCCAAGTCTTCAGATGGCGAATTGGAATTCAATGTCCTAATCCCCAATGTTCAAAAGGGAATCCAGCTTGATTACCGAACAGGGCAAGTAACAGTGACGGATTAGAAACAATAGATACTATAAAAACAGCTCCTTTGTCTTCTAGAGGCAGGGGAGTTGTTCTTTAAATGAAAAATAATGTGAATCCTGAGGGATTTTATGATATAATGGAACACAAGATACTATTTTAGGAGAAGGACTATGGAAGACCCGAGCAGTCAGAATTTGTTGCTACAGTTTGTATTGTTATTTATCTTGACCCTGTTAAATGCTTTTTTCTCAGCCACTGAAATGGCGATGGTGTCACTAAACCGTTCCCGAGTGGAGCAAAAGGCAGAAGAGGGAGACAAACGTTACATTCGTTTGTTAAAGGTACTTGAAAATCCTAACCACTTTTTATCAACCATTCAAGTCGGTATCACCTTGATTACGATCTTGTCAGGGGCAAAATTGGCAGATACACTTGGACAAGTAATTGCATCTTGGATGGGGAATGGAGAAACGGCTTATGCCATTGCAAGTTTCCTCTCTTTGGCATTCTTGACCTACATCTCTATTGTTTTTGGTGAACTCTATCCTAAACGGATTGCCCTCAATCTCAAAGATGCTTTGGCAATTCGAACAGCACCAATTATTATTGGTCTTGGAAAGATTGTAAGTCCCTTTGTCTGGTTGTTATCTGCTTCAACCAATCTCTTGAGTCGTTTAACGCCAATGACCTTTGATGATGCGGATGAAAAAATGACTCGAGATGAAATTGAGTACATGTTGACTAAGAGCGAAGAAACACTGGATGCAGATGAAATTGAAATGCTACAGGGGATCTTTTCTCTAGATGAACTAATGGCTCGTGAGCTAATGGTGCCTCGTACAGATGCCTTTATGGTAGATATTCAGGATGACAGTCAAACGATTATCCAAAGTATTCTAAAGCAAAATTTCTCACGTATCCCTGTTTATGATGGGGATAAGGACAATGTGATTGGTTTGATTCATACCAAGCGTTTGCTAAACGCCGCCTATGCAGATGGCTTTGAAAATATTGTCTGGAAACGAATCCTCCAAACACCACTATTTGTGCCTGAGACCATCTTTGTGGACGACCTCCTTAAAGAGCTTCGAAATACCCAAAACCAAATGGCCATCTTACTAGACGAATACGGTGGTATGGCTGGTTTGGTAACTCTAGAAGATCTTTTAGAAGAGATTGTCGGTGAGATTGATGACGAGACAGACCGAGCAGAAATCGAAGTCCATCAAATCGGTGAGGACACCTATATTGCACAGGGAACCATGAATCTTAACGACTTCAATAACTACTTTGGTGTCGAACTAGAAAGCGATGATGTGGATACCATCGCCGGTTATTATTTGACGGGTGTTGGAACCATTCCAACCACTGAGAAAATCAGTTACCAACTGGTCAGTCAAAACAAGCAAGTCGTCCTGACCAACGATAAAGTGAAAAATGGACGTGTTACCAAGGTAAAAGTTCAAATCACAGAACTAGAACCTGAAGAAGAAACAGAATAAAGCAGTGACTTGAGTCACTGCTTTTTGTAAATCTAGATGGTAGGTTCAGTTGTCCCCACTTATTAGGAATAATAAAAAAAGCCCGGTTTTACGAGCTTTTCATTTGGTTAATTCCTGTTCATTCAGGAACTGAAAGGCGGTAGACGGATTTGAACCGACGATCAAGCTTTTGCAGAGCCGTGCCTTACCACTTGGCTATACCGCCTCAACGTTTATTATTATACCTTGAAAATCATTTCCCGTCAATAGTTTCTTATTCTAAAATCCAATTTAGGAAAACAGATGATGATCGAAGAAGTGAGAAAAAGCTTGTAAAAATCCCTTTCTAAAGAAGATCAGACTAGAAAGTATTTCTTGCAGAAACAAACAAAGAATGCAGAAATTTTGACAAATAGAAGTTTTTTGAGGAAATGCGCCAAAATATTCTGAAAATTCGTTTACTTTTTAAAAAATATATGTTATAATTTCCAATAAGCCTAAATTTTTCAAGAGGAGTTAAAAACATGAAAAAAAGTAGAGTATTTGTTGCAGCAGGTGTTGCTTTATTAGCGGCAGGAGTACTAGCTGCTTGTGGTTCTTCAAAATCATCTGATTCAACAGCGCCAAAAAATTATGGCTATGTTTATACAGCTGACCCAGAAACGTTGGATTACCTCATTTCAGGGAAACAAAGTACTAAGGTCGCCACTTCAAATGGTATCGATGGTCTTTTCACAAACGACAAGTATGGGAATTTAGTTCCTGCAGTTGCAGAAGACTGGTCAGTTTCAAAAGATGGTTTGACTTATACCTACAAGATTCGTAAAGGTGTCAAATGGATGACATCTGATGGCGAAGAGTATGCTGAAGTAACAGCCAAAGACTTTGTAAATGGTTTGAAACACGCAGCTGACAATAAATCAGCAGCTAAGTATCTAGCAGAAGATTCAGTTAAAGGTCTAGCTGACTATATAGCTGGAAACAATAAAGATTTTGCTTCAGTCGGTGTAAAAGCAGTTGATGATTACACCCTTGAATACACTTTGAACAAACCAGAACCATACTGGAACTCTAAGCTGGCCTACTCAATCTTCTGGCCATTGAACGAAGAATTTGAAAAATCAAAAGGATCTGATTTTGGTAAAGCGACTGACCCTACATCATTGCTTTACAATGGACCATTCTTGCTGAGAGGTTTGACTGCTAAGTCATCTATCGAATTTGTGAAGAATGAAAACTATTGGGACAAAGACAATGTTCATCTTGATAAAGTAACACTTGCTTACTATGATGGTTCAGATCAAGAATCAATTGAACGTAACTTTACAAGTGGGGCTTATAGCTATGCCCGTCTCTTCCCAACAAGTTCAAACTACTCTAAGGTAGAAGAAACATACAAAGACAATATCTACTACACTCCATCAGGTCCAGGTGTTGGTGGTTTGGGTGTAAATATTGACCGTCAAGGTTACAAATACACTTCTAAGACAACTGATGAAGAGAAGATTTCTACTAAGAAAGCCCTTCTTAACAAGGACTTCCGTCAGGCTTTGAACTTTGCCTTTGACCGTACTTCTTACTCAGCACAAATTAACGGTAAGGAAGGTGCTCCTCTTGCAGTTCGTAACCTCTTTGTGAAACCAGACTTTGTCTCTGCAGGCGAAAAAACTTTCGGTGACTTGGTAACTGAAAAGATGGCTGCTTACGGTGATGAATGGAAGAATGTAAACTTTGCGGATGCTCAAGATGGACTTTTCAACGCCGATAAAGCCAAAGCTGAATTTGCCAAAGCTAAAACAGCATTGGAAGCAGAAGGTGTGAAATTCCCTATCCACTTGGATATCCCAGTAGACCAAACATCTAAAAACTATATCGCACGTATTCAATCCTTCAAACAATCCGTTGAGACAGTACTTGGAGAAGAAAACGTAGTCATCGATATCCAACAAATCACTACAGATGAACTACAGAATATTACATACTATGCAGCAAGCGCTGCGGCAGAAGATTGGGATCTCTCAGGTGCTGTTGGATGGAACCCTGACTATGAAGATCCATCAACTTACCTTGATATCTTGAAAACAACGAATGCTGAACAAACAAAAACCTATATGGGTTACGAAGGTGCAGATAATGCTGCAGCAGCTCAAGTTGGTTTGAAAGAATACGATAAGTTAGTTGATGAAGCAGGAAAAGAAACAAGTGACTTGAATGTTCGTTATGAAAAATATGCGGCTGCCCAAGCTTGGTTGACAGATAGCTCACTCTTCTTGCCAGCTATGTCATCAAGTGGTGCTGCACCAATCATTTCTCGTGTTGTGCCTTTCTCTGCATCATACAGTCAATCTGGAGATAAGGGCTCAGACGTATACTTCAAGTATATTCAGTTACAAGATAAGGTTGTAACAAAAGCTGACTATGAACAAGCTCGTGAAAAATGGCTCAAAGAGAAAAAAGAATCAAACGAAAAAGTTCAAAAAGAATTGGCTAATCACGTTAAATAAATAACTCTCAAGAGAACTTTCTCTCCATGAGGAGAAGGTTCTTTTGGGATTTTAAAAGGAAACGATATGAAGAAATATATTTTTATGCGTGTATTGCGTTCATTGTTGTCTATTTTCTTGGTGACAACTTTGACCTACACAATTATTTATACGATGGTTCCTCGGAAATTGATTTTCAAGCAGGATACCAACTATAACAAGATTGCAACGACGCCAGATAAACGGGACAATTATGAAAATACCGTTTATGAACGGATGGGTTATATCGAGTACTACGATACCAAAGAGTTGCAAGAAAGAGCGAGCACGATGGACTCATCTGTAACAGTGGATGCCAATGATACCAATAAGGCAATCTATGAAAAATACATCAACCAACTAGGAAATGGTTGGACACTCGGTGTGTTCTCAGAAAGTGGTCAATTCTATGCTACGCGTGAAATTCCAATTTTTGAACGTGTTTTCAAATTCTATGCGAACTTGATTGATATTGATCATCCAAACAAAATTCAAGACCCTGAAAATCCAAACTTGCAACGTTATCTTCGTTTTGAAAATGACCCTGCTATCGGTTGGTCATTGGTTGGTTCAGGTACAAAACACAAATACCTTTTGTATTTCAACAATCAATTCCCATTTGTACACCAAAACTTTGTGAACATTAACTTGGGAGATTCTTACCCAACTTATGCAAACACACCAGTGCTTCAAGTTATCACACAAGGTCAGGGACAAACTAAGACATCAGAAGTTCAATTCCCTACAGGTAAAAAGACTTCATCTGTAGATATTTACTCTCGTACTTACAAATCTCCAAGTCAAGCAGATGCGCGTGAAGTAGCCAACTATGGTAAAGACGATCCATATACAGCTACAGAAAGCAATTATCAATATCCTTCAATGATCGCAAGCTCAGCGGTTGCTGGTTTGATTGGTTTGATTATTTCGTATGCGATTGCGATTCCACTTGGATCTGCTATGGCTCGCCACAAGAATACTTGGATTGATAGCTTCTCGACAGGTGCTCTAACCTTCTTGCTTGCCCTTCCAACGATTGCCTTGGTTTATATCGTGCGCTTGATTGGATCATCTATCGGTCTGCCAGATTCATTTCCTATCTTGGGAGCAGGGGACTGGCGTTCATATGTCTTGCCAGCAGTCATTCTAGGTTTGCTGGGTGCACCAAGTACAGCTATCTGGATTCGTCGTTACATGATCGACTTGCAATCTCAGGACTTCGTTCGTTTTGCTCGTGCAAAAGGTTTGTCTGAAAAAGAAATTTCAAATAAACACATCTTTAAAAATGCCATGGTTCCTTTGGTTTCAGGTATTCCTGGTGCCGTAATCGGAGTTATTGGTGGTGCAACATTGACAGAAACAGTCTTCGCCTTCCCAGGTATGGGTAAAATGTTGATTGACTCTGTTAAGGCATCCAACAACTCAATGGTAGTTGGTCTCGTCTTCATCTTCACATGTATTTCTATCTTCTCACTCTTTGTAGGAGATATCTGGATGACTATGCTTGATCCACGTATTAAATTGACAGAGAAAGGAGGCAAATAATGTCAACAATCGGAAAAGAAAAATTTCAGTTCGTAAAACGTGACGATTTTGCCTCTGAAACAATTGATGCTCCTGCCTATTCATACTGGGGTTCTGTATTTAGACAATTTCTAAAGAAAAAATCAACAGTCATTATGTTGGGGATTTTGGTTGCCATTATCTTGATGAGCTTTATTTACCCAATGTTCTCAGATTTTGACTTCAACGATGTAAGTAAGGTCAATGACTTTAGTGCTCGTTTTATCAAGCCCAATGCTGAACATTGGTTTGGTACAGATAGCAATGGTAAATCCTTGTTTGACGGGGTTTGGTTTGGTGCGCGTAACTCTATCCTCATCTCTGTCATTGCAACTTTTATCAACCTTGTGATCGGGGTTATTGTTGGTGGAATCTGGGGAATTTCAAAATCTGTAGACCGTGTCATGATGGAAGTTTATAACATTATTTCAAACATTCCATCTCTCTTGATTGTCATTGTCTTGACTTACTCAATTGGTGCTGGTTTCTGGAATTTGATTTTTGCCATGAGTGTGACAACTTGGATTGGGATTGCTTATATGATTCGTATCCAAATCATGCGTTACCGTGACTTGGAATACAACCTTGCTTCCCAAACACTTGGAACACCAACCTTTAAAATCATCGTTAAAAACATCATGCCACAATTGGTATCTGTTATTGTTTCTACGATGACCTTGATGTTGCCAAGCTTCATCTCTTATGAAGCCTTCCTTTCCTTCTTTGGATTGGGATTGCCTGTAACAGTGCCAAGTTTGGGACGTTTGATCTCAGATTACTCACAAAACGTTACGACCAACGCTTACTTGTTCTGGATTCCGTTGACAACCTTGATCTTGGTATCCCTATCTCTTTTTGTTGTTGGTCAAAACCTAGCGGATGCTAGTGATCCACGTACACATAGATAGGAGTAGACATGACAAAAGAAAGTAATGTAATTTTGACTGCTCGTGATATTGTCGTGGAATTTGACGTTCGTGACAAAGTTCTGACGGCTATCCGAGGAGTTTCTCTGGACTTGATTGAAGGAGAAGTTCTTGCCTTGGTAGGTGAGTCCGGTTCTGGTAAATCTGTTTTAACAAAAACCTTTACAGGGATGTTAGAAGACAATGGACGTATTGCCCAAGGAAGCATCGACTATCGTGGACAAGACTTGACTGCTCTTACTTCTAACAAAGAATGGGAGAAGATTCGTGGTGCTAAAATTGCGACCATCTTCCAAGATCCTATGACAAGTTTGGACCCAATCAATACAATCGGTAGCCAAATCACTGAAGTTATCGTTAAACACCAAGGGAAAACAGCTAAGGAAGCCAAAGAGATGGCAATCGACTATATGAACAAGGTCGGAATCCCAGACGCTGAAAAACGTTTTGAAGAGTATCCTTTCCAATATTCTGGAGGGATGCGCCAACGTATCGTTATTGCGATTGCCCTTGCCTGTCGTCCAGATATCTTGATCTGTGACGAGCCAACAACGGCCCTTGACGTAACCATTCAAGCGCAAATCATTGATTTGCTTAAAACCTTGCAAAATGAGTACCACTTTACTATTATCTTTATCACCCATGACCTTGGTGTGGTAGCAAGTATTGCCGATAAGGTGGCGGTTATGTATGCTGGGGAAATTGTAGAATACGGTACTGTTGAGGAAGTCTTCTACGATCCACGTCATCCATACACTTGGAGTCTCTTGTCTAGCTTGCCTCAGCTTGCTGATGATAAAGGGGAATTGTACTCTATCCCAGGAACACCACCGTCTCTTTATACTGAGTTGAAAGGTGATGCCTTTGCCCTTCGTTCAGATTATGCGATGCAAATTGATTTTGAAGAGAAGGCACCTCAGTTTTCAGTCACTGATACCCACTGGGCTAAGACTTGGTTGCTTCATGAGAATGCTCCTAAAGTTGAAAAACCTGGAGTCATTGCAGATTTGCATGATAAGATTCGTGATAAAATGGGCTTTGCTCATCTAGAAGACTAGGAGGAAGGAAATGTCTGAAAAATTAGTAGAAATTAAAGATTTAGAAATTTCCTTCGGTGAAGGAAGTAAGAAGTTTGTCGCGGTTAAAAACGCCAACTTCTTTATCAACAAGGGAGAAACCTTCTCTCTTGTTGGTGAGTCTGGTAGTGGGAAAACAACCATTGGTCGTGCCATTATTGGTCTAAATAATACTAGTAAAGGTGAAATCATCTTTGATGGTCATAAAATTAATGGGAAAAAATCTCATAAGGAATCATCAGATTTGATCCGTCGTATCCAGATGATTTTCCAGGACCCTGCAGCGAGCTTGAATGAGCGTGCGACAGTTGACTATATCATCTCTGAAGGTCTTTACAACTATCACTTGTTTAAAGATGAAGAAGATCGAAAAGAAAAAGTTCAAAAGATGATTCATGAAGTTGGGCTTTTGAAAGAACACTTGACCCGTTACCCACACGAGTTTTCTGGTGGTCAACGTCAGCGTATCGGGATTGCCCGTGCTCTTGTGATGGAGCCTGATTTCGTTATTGCGGATGAACCAATTTCAGCCTTGGACGTATCAGTGCGTGCGCAAGTCTTAAACTTGCTCAAGAAGTTCCAAAAAGAGTTGGGCTTGACCTATCTCTTTATCGCGCATGACTTGTCAGTTGTTCGCTTTATCTCAGATCGTATCGCAGTTATCTATAAGGGAGTTATCGTCGAAGTGGCGGAGACAGAGGAGTTGTTTAACAATCCTGTCCACCCATACACTCAAGCACTTCTATCTGCTGTACCGATTCCAGATCCAATCTTGGAACGCAAGAAGGTCTTGAAAGTTTACGATCCTGACCAACATGACTATGAGACCGACAAGCCATCTATGGTGGAAATTCGTCCAGGTCACTATGTTTGGGCCAATCAAGCAGAACTTGCTCGTTACAAGAAAGCTCTTAAAAAATAATTAGATTCGGAGAGGACCAAAAGGTCTTCTCATTTTTAATAGAAAAAATCCCCTTTTACTAGCTTGTAAAAGGGGGATTGTATTGTAATTAACGTTTAGACCAGGTACGTTTCATAAAGAGTAGCAAAATCGGGTATATCTCTAAGCGACCTGCAATCATTGCAAAAGAGAGCAGGATTTTAGAGATGGGGCTAAAGATGGCAAAGCTAGAGGTTGTACCTAGAATAGGTCCGATATTGTTAAAACAGCTGAAGACAGCACTGGTCACGACTAGAAAATCATTGCTATCAAGACTGACGATAAAGATGAGAGAGAGGATAATCATCATATAGATGGCAAAATACTTAAGAATCTTGTGTTGGGTATCCTTATCAATCACCGTTTTATTGACATGGAGAGTCAAAACACGGTGAGGGGATAAGATGGACAAAATTTGATTTTTAGCAATTTTCGTGAGGATCAGTCCACGTATAATTTTGAGACCACCTGCAGTTGAGCCAGCTGATCCACCGATTCCCATGAGGAAGAGGAGGATAAATTGGGAGAAGAGGGGCCAGTTGGTAATATCTCC